>RFHO01000391.1 GCA_003696385.1 Planctomycetota bacterium
ATGCTGGCTGCGAATGGAGCGTGGCCGTTCAGGGAGGGGGATTCGTGGGCAGGGATGAGCTGCGGCGTGTGCTGGAGGGATTGAACGAGCGGCAGCGGGAAGCCGTCACTCACGGCGACGATCCGTTGTTGATCGTTGCCGGGGCGGGCACGGGCAAGACAACGACGCTGGCGCGACGTGTGGCCTGGTTGATCGCCAACGGAGTCGCCCCCCGGCGAATCCTGTTGCTCACGTTCACGCGCCGGGCCGCGCGCGAGATGTTGCAGCGGGTCGAATCTGTTCTGCGGGGATTGCGTGGCATCGCCGACGTCTCGTCGATCGGGCGTTCGGTGTGGGGCGGGACGTTTCATGCGGTGTCGACCCGGTTGCTGCGGCGGTACGGGCGGTTGGCCGGTCTGCCCGAAGAATTCACCGTTCTGGACCGTTCGGACTCGGCCGATTTGCTGGAGGCGTGCCGGGCCGCTGTTCTGAAGGACGAGCCGCTGGACCTGCCGCCTGCTGCGACCGATGCGGCGGGCACGGAGCGTCGACGGTTGCCGCTGAAGGGCACGCTGGCGGCGATCTATGGTCGGTGCGTCAGCAGTGGTCTGCCATTGGGCGACGTTCTGCAGCGGTACTATCCGTGGGTTGTAGAGCACCGCGACATTGTCGGCCGGATTTTCGACGAATACACCCGCCGCAAGGAAGCGTCCGGATGCCTGGATTACGACGACCTGTTGATTTTCTGGCTGGAGATGTTGAGGCATCCGGATTGCGGCCCGCGGTTGCGCGAACATTTCGATCACGTGCTGGTCGACGAGTACCAGGACACCAATCCGCTGCAGGGGCGCCTGTTGTCGGCCTTGTGTCCGGATGGCAGTGGGCTCACCGTGGTGGGCGATGACGCTCAGGCGATCTACTCGTTCCGCGCGGCCACGGTGGAAAACATCCGGCGTTTCCCCGATGAGTTTCCGCGCGTCCGGGTCGTGACGCTGGAGGCGAACTATCGCAGCACGCAGCCGGTTCTGGACGTGGCCAATGAATTGATCCGTGAAGCGCGCGGCGCGTTCCGCAAGCAATTGCAGGCCGCCGGCGTTTCCTCCCCGGGTGCGGGGCGTCCTGTGCTGGTGGACTGCCGGGACGAAGACGAACAGGCGGCGTTCGTCGTCGAACGGGTCCTGCAGTTGCGGGAAGAGGGGATTCCGTTGCGTGAGCAGGCCGTGCTGTTTCGGGCCAACGCGCACAGTCTGTCTCTGGAACTGGAGCTGGCGCGGCGGAACATCCCGTTCGTCAAATACGGAGGGCTGCGATTCAGTGAGACGGCGCACGTGAAGGACGTGGTGGCTTTTCTGCGGTTGGCGGAGAATCCGCGAGACGAAGTCGCCGGGCGACGTGTGCTGCAGTTGCTCCCCGGGATCGGGACACGCCGCGCGGAGCGGTTGTTGGAGTTCTTGTGGGAGGAGACGGCGTCGCCGACGGACGGCAATGCGTTTTCCCGCTGGCGTCGCGCGGCCGTGCCGCAGAAGACGCGCGGCGCATGGTCGAGCTTCGTCGAGCTGTTGGAGCGGATCGGCCGTGGAGGTGAGGATGTCCTCCCGCTTGCGGCGCAGGTCGAGGCGATCCGTCGCTTCTATACACCTCTGTTGTACGACCGGTTCGACGATGCGACCGCTCGCGAAGAGGACGTGCGCCAGTTGGAGCGGCTGGCGGAACGATATACCGATCGACGGCAACTGATTCATGAACTGACGCTGGATGCCCCGACCGCCACGCAGGACTGGCCGGCCGATCCGGCGCTGGACGAAGACTATCTGGTTCTGTCCACGATTCATTCGGCCAAGGGGCTGGAGTGGGACGCGGTGTTCGTGCTGCACGTGGCGGACGGATGCATTCCGTCGGACATGGGGACGGGCTCGGACGACGAAATCGAGGAGGAACGGCGCCTGCTGTACGTGGCGGTCACGCGGGCACGACGCCATCTGCACCTGCTGTTTCCGCATCGTTACTACTTCCGCCGGCGGCGCGACGAGTACTCTCTGGCGCTGCTCAGCCGCTTTCTCACGCCGGCGGTCCTGGAGCGGATGGATCGCTGTCCCGCGTTTCATGAGGTGGAAGACGAGGCGTCGCCCATGCAGCCGCACCTGACGACGCGGTCGATACGCGACACGTTGGGCGCGCTGTGGGCTCCGGAAAAGTAGGGCCGAACGAAACAGGAAGGGCAGAAGGCGATGCGCGAACTGCCGGCGATTGCGGAACTTCGCAAGTCGCTTTATAGCGCCGTGGTGTGTGATGCGCTGGATGCGGTGGGGCTGAAGAACCAGTCGCCGCGGGTGCCGCTGCTGCCGATCACCGGCGAGCAGGTTTTGCTGGGGCGGTGCAAAACGACTTTGTGGGTGGACATGTACCACGAGGTTCCGAACCCGTACGAGCTGGAGTTGCGGGCCGTGGACGAAGCCCGGCCCGACGACGTGTTGATCGCGGCCGCATCGGGCTCGCGGCGCTCGGCGGTGTGGGGCGAGTTGTTGTCGACGGCGTCGCGCAACCGTGGCTGCGTGGGTGCCGTGGTGGACGGTCTGGTGCGCGACGTGCGGCGGATGAAACAGATGCAGTTCCCCGTCTTTGCGCGGGGAACCAGCCCCTATGACAGCCAGAATCGACAACGAGTGGTGGATATCGATGTGCCGGTGGAGATCGGTGGCGTGCGGTTCCATCCCGGAGACCTGGTCATCGCAGACGCCGACGGCGTGGTGGTCGTGCCCCGGGAGGTGGAACGGGAGGTCATCGGGCGGGCCTGGGACAAGGTGCACACCGAGAACCGGATCCGTGAGGCGATTCGCGGAGGCATGGGCGCGCAGGAAGCCTACGATCGCTTTGGCGTCCTTTGATCCGAACGAGCGGCTCGTGCGCCGTTTCGTGCGTCCGGTGCGCGTCAGGCAGCGACGGACGCTCGCATGGTGTGACGCTGGAAAAGCGTAAGCGGCGGGCCTGCGGCATGCGGGCACCGGATCAGTGGCCGCGGGCCGTTTCGGCGACTTCGGCCGCGGCATCGCGACCGGCGGAGCGGAGCAGGTCGCGGGCATGCTCCGCCCAAGGGCCGTGCGGCACGGACCGCAGGTACAGTTCCAGCAACGGCGCGGCGTCCTCCGGCCGCTTCAGCTCGCACAACAAAAGGCCCTTGTGGAGGGCGGCTTCGGGCGATTCGGGGTGGATGTCCAGAGCCGTATCGAAGGCCGCCAGCGCCTCCTCGTACCGCTCCAGCGACGCGTACACACAACCGAGCTGGATCCACGCCTCGAGATACTCGTGGTCGCATTCGATGGCGCAGTGGTAGCGTTCGATCGCGGCCAGCGGGTTGTCGGCACGGAACAGCGACTCGGCCAGCAGGAATTGCGTCTCGGCGTCGAAGGGTCGGTCCATCAGGCACATGCGGAAGCATTCGACGGCGCGGCGCACCGCGTCCGGTTCGGCGGATTCCAGCAGTTCGCAGCCGAGGTCGAACCAGTCGTCGAAGGTGTACTCGGCGGCCTGCTGCAGCTCGTCGGCGTCTCGGGAGACGGGCGGCCGCGGCGTCCGCCGCAACGGCGTGAACGCAGGCTCCGCGGTCCGGGAGAAGGAGTTCGCGGGTGTTGCGGCAGCCGATTCGGCTCGGCCGGCGGCTTTTCCCGGGCCTGCTTGCGGCGTCTCGGAAGCGGGCGGTTCCGGAAGGACGTCGGCATTGGCGGTGGCCGCGGTGTTGCCGGCCCGTGCCGAGGCTTCGAAGTCGAACAATCGCTGGCCGCTGCGTGGATCGATCAGGCTGTGTTCGTCGCGGAGCAGGACCCGGGATCCATACCGCAGCAGATCCAGTTCGGCCAGAACGCGTTCGGGCGGACCGAGGACGTCCGCCAGCCGCTGCAGCGCCGACTCGATCTGCGCGGGCGTCATGCCGGACTGCAGGAGTTCGCAAAGCCGCTGGACGCGGCTCACCTGTCCCAGATCGAAGTACGGCAGGCGGAACACCCGCCGGACCGGCTGCAACAGCCCGATGCGGGTCCAGCGGCGGATCACCTGCGGCGAGACGCCCAGAAGCTGGCTGAGCATCGCCGGAGTGTACAGCGTCGCGCGGTCGGCGCGGCGCTCGGTCATCCCCAGAATCTGCAGCCATTGGGCTTCATTGAGGATACGGATCGGCGTGCCCTCGGCGATCAGCCGGCAGGCGTCGCGGAACTTGACCGCCGTGCGGCCCTCGTCCAGCGGCCAGCCTTCTTCGCCGACCACCAGCATCGTCACGGAGCGGCTGACGTGTACGACGGGTTCGCCGCCATGCCGTTCCACGAGCCGGAAGGCTTCTCGGTGCGTCATCGACGCCAGCACGCCGGTGAAGGCGACACGCTGGCCCTTCAGCAGCGGTTCCTGCTCGGCGCGGCGTCGCAGCAGGTCCTGCAGATCGGCATTGGTCGTGCGATTGCGTGGCATCGACATCAAAGGCGTTCCGGCCGGGCCGGACGATTGGAAAAGTCGCTGGAGCATCGTATGGCGAATCTTCGGGCGCAGAAGGCGTCGTCGCGGTCGAGACCGACCGAGCCGGCTTCCGCGACCGCCGTGATCCGCGTCCGCTCGACAGTTTACGTCCCCGCGGTCAAACTTCCCACCCACACCGTCGGTGTGCTGCCGCACCGGGACATTTCCGCCACCGACGGACTACAGAAGACAGCGTTGCGCGCTCCCGGGTGCGATCGCTGTCCGGCGGCGACCAGGATGAACGGTGCGATCGATGAGTGAGAATCTTCCCACCGGAAGTGGTTCGGTGGCTGACGACAGCCTCGCGGCCTGGTTTTCGGAGCTGCCCGGCCTGGTGTGCGACGCCACGTGGGCGGTTGGTCACGTGGTGGAGCGGGAGCGGATGGCTCGCGAAACCTATCGGTTGCGGATCGAGTGTCCGGCGATCGCGGCGCGGATCCTGCCGGGCCAGTTCGTCATGCTGCGGCCGGCGGAGGGGACGGATCCACTCCTGGGGCGGCCCTTTGCACTGTTCGACGTGGCGGATGGGCCGGATGGAACGGCGAGACAGTTCGACATCGGATTCGTCGTCGTCGGCAAGCTGACCCGCCGGATGAGTCGTTGGGAGCCGGGCTGTCCGGTCGCCGTTTGGGGACCGTTGGGCAACGGCTTTCCGACCGAGTACCAGGGGCACCTGGTGTGCGTGGCGGGCGGGATCGGTCAGACGCCGTTTCTGGCGGTGGCACGAGAAGCGTTGGGTTTGCGTCGGTACGGCTCGCCGCCGCGACAGCCCGCTTCGCAGTCGCGACGGGTGACGGTGCTGTACGGAGTGCGATCGGCCGAGCTGCTGGCCGGTGTCGAGGCGTTCCGCACCGCGGGCGCGGCGGTTTTCGTTTCGACCGACGACGGCACGCAAGGACACCGTGGCCTGGTGACCGATTTGCTGGCTGCCATGCTGGGGCAGCCCCTGCCTGCGGAACAGGCTTCTGCCACGACAGAAGCTGTGCGGAATTTGCCCCGGCCGGACCGCATTCTGTGTTGCGGGCCGGAGCCGATGATGCAGGCCGTGGCGCGGCTGGCAAACGAGCACGGGATCCCCTGCTGGTTATCGCTGGAGACACCGATGGCGTGTGGGTTCGGCGCGTGCTTTTCGTGTGTCGTACGGGTTCGTGAACAGGACGGCTGGGACTATCGACGCACCTGTGTGGAGGGACCGGTGTTCGCGGCCGAGCGTTTGGCCGAATGGTGAGCGGCATTCACGGAGCCGGTGTGGTCGAACACGACCGCGGGCAATGAAAGGGCATTCGGAAAACTCGGGCCGTGTGGTCGGCGCGTCGGCAGTCCCGGAAGGCAGGAGAGGATTCGGCGGGCCGAGGAGGACGGGGCGAATGTCTGGTGAATTCGTCTTGGTCGCCCGATCGGCGGATCATTGGGGACACTGGGAAATGCCGCTGAAGGAAGGCCGCAGCGTGATTCTGGGACGCCAGCCCAGGGACGGGTTCGCGGTTCCGTGGGACGCGAAGATCTCCCGGGAGCACGTTCAGTTGTCACTGCGTGCCGGCCGGGTTCACGTGCAGAAATTGAAGTCCGCCCGGAACGCCGTGTATCACCGCGGAAAATCGGTGGGCCGCTTCGAGCTGGAGGTGGGCGAGTCGTTCCGGATCGGTGGAACGCGGTTCGAGCTGCGGCAGGTCGATCCGCTGCTGCAGAAGCTGCTGAAGGCTGTGGATCGTTTCGTGGTGAAGAAGAAGCTGGGCGTGGGCCCGAGCGGTCACGTTTACGCAGCGCTCGATCGCGAGACCTCGTTGCCCGTGGCGCTGAAGGTTTTCCATCCGGAATTGGCGGCACAACCGCCGTTCCGCAAGCGGGTACTGTTGCAGGCCAAAACCCTGCGCGATATCGAGCATGCCAACATCGCGCGGTTGATCCTGGCAGACATGGCCGAGGGTGTCCTGTTCCAGGCGTCGGAGTTGGTGCCGGGCAAGAGCGTCGCGCGGATGGTTCAGGAAAAAGGTCCGCTGCCGCTGCGACGCACCGTGGAGATCGCGGCGCAGGTGCTGCGGGGACTGGAGGCGTTGGCCGCGCGGGGACTGGTACACCGCAATCTCAAGCCGGCGAATGTCGTGTCACGCGTGGGCACGATGAAGCTGACGGACATCGGCCTGGATCTGCCGGCCGGCTGGGTCGCCCGCAGCGAACACGGCGAGCTGACGTATTTCCCGCCGGAGCAGTTGGACGGCCGCGGCCGTTGTGACCTGCGGAGCGACCTGTATGCGTTGGGATGCGTGTGGTTCTACATGATCACGGGCCAGCCGCCATTTCCGGGAGACGATCCGCGCGCCGTCGCGGCGGCGATCCGGGCGGCCAGTCGGCCGGATCCGCGGCAGTTCCATCCCAAATGCGGACCACGGCTGGCACAGTGTGTGCTCGATCTGATGGCAGCGGATCCGGACCATCGGCCGCAGTCCGTCGCGGACGTGCTCGAGACGATGCGGGATCCGGCACTGGTGGGATTGAGCGTCGTTTGCAAGAACTGCGGGACGGCCTTTGCCGTGTCGTCGAAACTCTCCGGGCGCACCGTGCCCTGCAAGGAGTGCTCCAGTCCGCTTCGTGTGCCGGTCGTGCTGGAATGATGCCGCGCACACGGTGGCCGCACGGTGATGACACGGTGGCGGCACGGCCGTGTGGCCGGACGTGTTGCGTTGGAGGGCGATGTCTGTTTCGCGGTGGGGACGACATCGGGGGGCGCGCGGGCGCGGGGCAATTGCCGAGGACTTCCTGTGAACGGGGAGGCGAGACGATGAGTGGTCAGACGAAAGCCCATCCGTCGGTCTCGGCGGAGCGGACCGCCGAACGGCGGACCAGCGGACGAAGCGGCGGCCGACCGGCGGACGGAACGGCGGCGGAGCAGCCGGGGTGGATTCGGTCGCGGCGGAACTTCCTGAGAAGCTGCGGGCTGGCCTTCTGGGTCGGGGCGACCGGCTCGGCCCGGGCGGCGGAACCGCGTCGCGAGAAGCCGCGGCACAAGGTGGAGCGTGCCGGCATCGGCGCGATCGGCATGCGGTATCAGGGGACGGTGATTGCGCTGAAGGCACAACTGTACGGCGACGTGGTGGCGGTGTGTGACGTGGATCGCAACGTGCGGGACCAGGCGAAGGCGTCGTTCGGCAGCACGCCGCGGGCGTTCGAAGACTACCGCGACCTGCTGGCGCGTCCGGACGTAGACGTCGTGTGCATCGGTACTCCCGACCACTGGCACACCAAGATGGTGATCGACGCCTGCCGCGCCGGCAAGGACGTGTACGTGGAGAAACCGCTGACGCTCACCGTCGATGAAGGCAAACTTCTGCGAAGGGTCGTCCGCCAGACAGGGCGCGTGGTGCAGGTGGGATCGTGGCAGCGAAGCGATGCGCGGTTCCGTCTGGCGGTGGAAATGGTGCGGCAGGGACGGATCGGCCGGTTGCGGCGCGTCGACGTCGTGCTCGGAAAGAACAAGACCGGCGGTCCGTTCCCGCGACGCCGCGTCCCCGGGCATCTGAACTGGGACATGTGGCAAGGACAGACCCCGGACGTGCCGTACATCGAAGAACGCACCCACTACACGTTCCGCTGGTGGTACGAGTATTCGGGCGGGCAGATGACCGATTGGGGAGCGCACCACATCGACATCGCGCAATGGGCGATCGATTCGCTGCCGGTCGAAGTGCGCGGATGGGCGAAGTACCCGAAGGTTCCGGACGGCTACAACGTCGCGATCGACTTCAGGGCCGAGTATCGCTTTGCCAATGGCGTGTCGATGACCGTGTCGGATACCGGCCGCAACGGCGTGCTGTTCACCGGCGAAAAGGGACGTATCTTCGTCAATCGCGGAACGATTGCCGGAGCACCCGTGGACGCGCTGCGCGGCGATCCGTTGCCGCGGGAGCGGTTCGTCGCCTATGACTTCGACAATCTCGACCGACCACCGCGGGCCGGTAAGCTGGACGCCATCGTCAATCACATGGGAAACTTCTTCGATTGCATCGCCGCGCGACGGCGACCGATCTCGGACGTCGAAAGCCAGCACCGCAGCGCCACCACGTGTCACCTGGGCAACATCGCCATGCGACTGGGGCGCCCGCTGCGCTGGGATCCGGAATCGGAGACATTTGCCGGTGATGCGGAGGCGAATGCTTTGCTGAAACGCGAACAGCGGGCCGGGTACGAGATCGTCTGAGCCGTGCCGCAGCCCGCGACATGGCCGTCGTGGCGAGGCACGCGTGTTCGCCGTCGCCGGGCGCGACGCCGTGAGTCCTGTGTGTGCCGTGCCGGCGATCGCCGGTGCGGCCCGGCGGTGCCGTTGCCGAACGACGGCGGTCGCGGCGGAGTCGTGGCTGGGCCGGCGAGCCGGGCCTGCCGATCTGTAGGAGGAATGCCGTGCTGCGGAAAGCCGCCTTGATCGTCGTCGGGGACGCCACCGAAACCCTGGACACGATGTACCCGTATTACCGCTTGATCGAAGCGGGCTTCGAGCCGGTGGTGACCGCACCGCAGAAGAAGCGGTATCAGATGGTGTTGCACGAGGTCAAACCCGGCTGGACGATCACCAAGGAATGGGAAGGCTACACGATCGAAGCGCAGATCGCGTTTCGGGACGTGGATCCGAGCGAATTCGTGGGCATCCTCTTTTCCGGCGGTCGTGCGCCGGAGTACCTGCGTTATGACGAGGACCTGGTTCGGATCACGCGGCATTTCTTCGAGCAGAACAAACCGGTGGCCAGTGTGTGTCACGGCGTGGAGATTCCGGCGTACGCGGGGTGTGTCCGGGGACGCCGGATGGCCACGGTGCCGAAGTGCCGCTTCGATCTGGAGGTGTGCGGCGGGATCTTCGTCGACGAGCCGTGCGTGATCGACGGAAATCTCGTCAGCGGACGGACGTTCCACGACAACGGGCACTACGTCGGGCCGTGGATCCGGATGCTCGAGAGGTATTGGGCCGAACACCGGCCCGAACAGGACCGGGCTCGTCGATGACGAACGCGATGGTGCGAGGACGCCACGCCTCGCCGAGTTACAGATCGGAGAGCCGACGATGAAGTTTCACGAACTGACCGCTCCACGGATCCGCGCACTCGAGAAGCCGTCGGTGCTGGTGCTGGTCCCCATCGCCGCGGTGGAACAGCACGGCCCGCACCTGCCGACGGGAACGGATACCATCATCTGTACGGCGATCGCCGAGCGGATCGAGCAGCGGTTTCCCCACCGTGTGTTGTTGGTCCCGACCGTGTGGTTGGGGGCCAGCGCGCATCATCTGCGGTTCGGGGCGACGCTGAGTGCGGAGCTGGAGTCGTTCATCCACACGCTGAAGGACATCGGACGCAGCCTGCTGGACCAGGGGTTCCGGCGGCTGTTGTTCCTGAACGGCCATGGTGGCAACGTGGATCCCCTGCACGTGGCGCTGCGCGTTCTGAACGCCGAGTGTCCCGAAGCACTGCTGGCCGGCGGGTCGTACTGGTCGGTCGCTGCGAAGGTCATCGCATCATTACTGGAAGGCGAGCACAAGGACGTCGGCCATGCGTGCGAACTCGAAACGTCACTGATCATGCATCTGCGGCCCGAACTGGTCGACGGCGAACGGGTCCGCGACGCCGGGTACCTGGTTCCCAACGTCATCGATGGGCTGTTCGTTGCGCGGGACATGCGGCAAAGGACGCGGGAAGGCGCGACCGGACGACCGGATCTGGCGTCGGCCGAAAAGGGCCGCCGACTGTTCGACGGTATCGTCGAAGCGCTGGCGGCGACCGTGGAGAGGCTGCTGACCGAACCGTTGGGAACGGAGTATTCGGACTTCGTCCCGGCCGGATCAGAGTGAGACCGGGGCGGGCCATCGGAGCGAGCATGGAGTGTCGGGGCGATGAAGGGGCTGCGTGGGAAGCGGGCGCTGGTCACCGGCGCCAGCTCGGGAATCGGACAGGCCACGGCGGTTCGTCTCGCCGCGGAAGGCGCACGTGTGGCGGTCCATTACAATCGGAACCGACGCGGCGCCGAGGAAACGCTGTGTCGGATCGCGGAGCTGGACGGTCCGGAAGCGGTGATCGTGCAGGCGGATGTCTCACAAAAACCGCAGGTGGATCGGATGTTCGACGACGTACTGGCGGCGTTGGGGGGACTGGATATCCTGATCAACAACGCCGGATTTCAGCTCAGTGGTCCCTCGCACGAGATCTCGGAGGAGACGTTCTCGAGCGTGGTCAGGACCAACCTTTTCGGTGCGTTCTGGTGCGCCCAGCGAGCCATCCGGCAGATGCTGGCGCAGGGGCACGGTGGCGTGATCATCAATGTCTCCAGCGCACATGAGGAGATCCCTAAGCCCGGCTATGCGGGATATTCGGCCAGCAAGGGCGGCCTGCGGAACCTCACCAGGACGCTGGCGTTGGAGTACGCCGCTGAACGAATCCGTGTCAACAGTCTCGCTCCGGGTGCAACGGTCACGCCGATGAATTCCGCCTGGACTGACGATCCGCAGAAACGGGCCGTTGTGGAGAGTCACATCCCGCTGGGGCGCGTGGGGACGGCCGAGGAGATGGCGGCGATCGCCGCTTTCCTGTGCTCGGACGAAGCCTCGTACATCACGGGGCAGACGGTTTTCGCCGACGGCGGGTTGACGCTGTACGCCGACTTTCGCACGGCCTGGGCCTCGGAATGACGTTGTGCGGCCGGCAGGACGGCATGCCGTTTGTCGCCGGCGGAATGGGAACGATGCCGAAGCGAAGAGCTCGCGGGCGGAACGTTGCAGAAGGGCCGCAGCGGTGCGAGGCCCGTCGTGATTGACGGCACAGTGCGTGGGAGCGATCACGATGCCGTGCCGTGGGCGGTTGCCGGTCCGGAAAATGGCGTGAAGTGCCACGCAGGCCATTGAGCCGGAACGACCGCCGGTTGTTTTTTCGCACGGTCGTGGCGGGCAAGGGAGGGGGACGATCAATGAACGACCGCGGCTGCTGTTGCGGATCGCATGAAACGTGTGAAGATCCGATCGTCGTCGAACAGAGGATTGCGCGTCCGCCGGAAGAGCTCTGGAGGGCGATCACCGAGCCGGAACGCATGCGGCAGTGGTATTTCCCCATGCTGCCGGATTTCCGCCCGGAGATTGGTTTCCGAACGCAGTTTACGGTCGAACACGAAGGAAGAGCGTACATCCACCTGTGGGAAGTTCGGGAGGTCGAACCACTGCGGAGACTCACCTACCGCTGGCAATACGCGGGAGTGGACGGCGATTCTGAGGTAACCTGGGAACTCGAGGCGGACGGCGACGCCACGCTGCTGCGGCTGACGCACCGCGGCATCAGTACGTTTCCACGGAACGATCCGGCGTTCCGCTCCGAAGCCTGTCGTGCGGGCTGGGAGTATCTCGTACAAAGGTCGCTGCCGGAATTCCTGGAGGCGGACGGAACGACCGGGACGAAGTGACTCGTTGGCTCCGCAGGCCGGACGACGCGGTCCGCAGGGATCGGTGCGGAGCCGGGAGTCTCAGCCAGCGGACTCTTCGAAGCGATAGTGGAATTCCTTGGCGATCGTCACGCGATCACCGTCCCGAAGTTTCGCTTCGGTGACGCGGCGGCCGTTGACCTGTACTCCGTTTTTGCTCTTCAGGTCACGGAGCCACCAGCTTCCCTGCTCGAAGGCGAACTCACAATGTTCGCTTGAAACTTTTCCGTTGTGCAGGACGATGTCGCAGTGATCGCGTCGCCCCAGAAGCACGCGGGGCGGGTGCAAGGTCTGGGGTTCGGAACCGTCGAAGGGGAGCAGCCGCGCGGTCGACGGCGTGCGCACGATTGCGACCACACCGTCGCCGCCGCCTGCGGCCTGCGTCGCCAGCGCAACATCGGAGGTTTCGGCGAGTCGGCCGGAGGAATGCACGCGGCTGAGAGCAGCGATTTTCGAAGCCGTGCGGTCGATTCCGAACGGGTCGACCAGCGACAGGACCGTGCAGCCTGCGGTCCGCGATTTGGCACCCGTGATCGTGTCCAGCAGCGCCGCGCTGCTGCCCGTCTGTCCGGAAGCTTCCAGTTGCCGCGCGGCAGCCTGAAGCTTCGATTTCTGTTCCTGCAGTTTCTGCTCGATCTTCTTGCGAATCAGCTTCTGGCGCGCTTTGAGGATCTTGCGGAAATCGAACTGGAATCGCTTGCGGCGGCAGAACGGACGAAGGACCTCGGCCACTTCGGCGGCGGTTGCGAAACGATCCTCCGGCCGCCGGGCCATCATTCGCTGGATGATGGCGTCCAGCCGAGGTGGCACGTCGTCGACCAGTCTGCGAACGGAGGGGCGTGGCAGCTTCTGGTGGGCTTCGATCGTCTTCCGCACGGACGGGAAGTCGAACGGTACGCGACCACTGAGCGCGTAGAACAGTGTCCCGCCCAGGCTGTAGATATCGGCCCGCTGGTCGACGTGAAAGCTGTCCCGCGCCTGTTCCGGCGGGATGTAGTCTGCCGTGCCCAGGCAGTCGTGCCCGAAGACCATGGCCAGGGAGAATTCGTCCGCGTCGATGCTCTGATCGAGCAGAGCCAGTCCGAAATCCACCAGTTTCGCCGTGCCGTCTGCGGTGACCAGGATGTTTGCCGGTTTCACGTCGCGATGCACCATCCCCTGTTCGTGGGCGTGTTGCAGTGCCAGGGCCGTCTGGCGGATCACGTCGCAGGCCTGTGGCCAGGGGATGGGGCCGGAAACGTCGATCAGTTCCTGGACGTTCAGGCCGGGAACGAACTCCATCACGAAATAGTCGACGTTCCCCGTGGCTCCCAGTTCGTAGGTGCGGATGATGTTGGGATGCCGCAGCCGCATGCCGGCCGTCGCTTCGAGTTTGAAGCGGGCCAGCATTCCGGCGTCGAGCTTGAAACGATCGGCCAGCACCTTCACAACCACGCGGCGGTCGTTTTGCAGGTCGTGCGCCAAGTACAGCCAGCCCATGCCCCCGGCGCCCAGAATGTCGTCGATCCGGTACTGATTGAGCAGGAAGCCGCGGTACCGCCCTTCGAGCAGCCGTTCGGCCTGGAAGACGGTCAGCAGCTTGGCCCGGATCAGCTCGCGAGCGGCATGTTTGGAAGACGGCGCAGCGTCCAGTCCGCGTTGCTTCACGATGCGGTCCAGGCGCTCCGCCGGCACGATGCCGCTGTTGCGGACCGCCTGCAGGAAATCGCTCAATGCCACGCTCGCGCTCATCACGCCACTCGAAGGGATTCTGCCTGGTGCCCGGAGGAAACGGTCTGGCGAAGACGCGGAAGGCGGAAACCGGTCCCGATTGGCGGAGAACCGCAGCACCGGATCGAACAGACCTGTGGGGCTGGGGCCCGTCTCCCATCAACAGTAACCGATCGGTCAGAGAAAACCGGCAGAAACCGATTCCTCGGTATTGTCGGCCGCGGTTCGTGCCGCGCCAATCGTTACGACCGACACATTCGTCAATCGCGGGCGAGTGAGAGGCATCCGGCGCGCCGCCCGTGATGGATCAAAATGCGGACGGCTTCGGACATCCAGGCGGACATGGGCGACGGCCGTGGTCACGAGCTCGACGCCGTCAGCGTGAACTCCGTCAGGTCTTCGGCCACGGCGATCGTCATTCCGGATCGCCGCAGCCGGGCCGCTGTCGAGGAAGTGTCCAGTCCCAGCGGATCGGGGCCCGTGAGCGTGGGGTCGAGATGGGTCAACCAGAGGCGTCCAGCAGCGGCACGCTCCGCGATCCGCAGCACGTGGCTGAGGTAGCAGTGTCCGGTCCTTTCGGCCCATTCATGCTGGTCGTCCGGGAAATTGCACTCGTGGATCAGAACGTCGACTCCGCGGATCCGCTCCACGTACGAGTCGTCCGGCCCCGTGTCCGTCACATAGGCAAACGAGCCGGACGGTCCGTCGAGTCGATAGCCGGTCGACCCGCCCCGGTGACACGGCAGCGGAAACGCGGTGACGGTGAGCGGACGGCCCGTCGCGCCGGGGGGATGCCACTGGAGGGGCTCATTGCCGACGACGGCGGTTTCGGCTGGCACACGAACCGGAAACAGACGCTCGGAGAACAGATGCTCGTCGACGGCCCGCAGCGTGGCTGCCGTGCCCAAAAGGCGTATCCGCCGGAGCGTGCCTGCGTTCAGAAAAGGCAGCAGATAGGTCAGGCCGACCACGTGGTCCAGATGAGCGTGAGACAGCAGGATGGTCAATTCCGGATGCTTCAGGAAGCGTCCCAGCCGGAACGTGCCCGTGCCCGCATCGAGGAGCAATCCCAGGTCCGGGAGGAAGATTCCGGCCGTGTGTCGTCGTTCGTTGGGGTGGTAGCCGCCGGTTCCCAGGAAAACGATTCGCATGGTCGCGGTCCGTGTTCGCGCGCCCTTGGGCCACGCCCGCATGGCCGCTCCGGATTTCTGCGAAGCCACCGCATCAAGGGGCCGTTGGGGCGTCCCGTGGCGCGAATGATGAATGCAGGTGTACGGTGCGGTGCGACACCGGTCCCGCGGGCGGTCGACGCACCGAGTGGCTTGAGGCGAAGGTGGGGATTCGGCCGTGATCACAGTTTCGCGGGACGGCCCGGACGCGGTCGTCCCCATCGCCACAATGTCCGTAGCAGCAGTCCCGCGACGTCGCGCTTGCCAAGCGTGGGACGGTGTTCCCACACGCGGTAACCGATCGACTCGATTTTCTGAAGGATCGCGAGTCCGCCGCGGCCGAACAGTTCGATGTCGATCCGCAGCCGCCGCGGCAATCGAGCGGCCAGTGGAAACACCCGCTCGAGAAAGCCACGCGTCCAAGCGACTTCTTCGGCCAGCAGGGCCGCGAAGGCCTCGTTGGTGCGGGTGCTGCGAAAGGCTTCATCGCTGCCGGGGTGGCGACGACGGTCTTCACGTGGCAGGTATATGCGTCCGCGCCGCCAGTCGCGGGCGACGTCCTGCCAGAAATTGGCCAATTGCAAACCCGTGCAGACCGCGTCGGAGTCCGCGACGTTTTCGCAAGTGTCTTCGCCGCACAGCGCCAGGACGATCCGCCCGACCGGGTTCGCGCTGCGACGGCAATAGTCCAGCAACTGCGAACGGGTTTCGTATTCCCGGACGGTCTGGTCCTGTCGGAAGGCTGACAGTAGATCGGCAAACGGCTGGACGGTCAGCGGGTGCCGCGCGAGTGTCTGGCGTAGCGCGACGAACACCGGATGGGCGATGTCCCTGCCTTCGAAGCACGCGCGAAGCTCACCTTCGAACCAATCCAGCAGTCGCAGCGAAAGCTGCCGGTCGAAGGTTTCGTCGGCCAGGTCGTCCGCCCAGCGGCAAAAGGCGTATACGTTGAAGAAATCCTGATGCAGCCGACGCGGGAGCAGCCACGTCACGACCGGAAAGTTCTCGTAGTGCCGGCGAGCGAGTGTCCGGCAGTAAGCCTCGGCGTCCCCCGCCGACGGCGGAGTGAGAGCGTCGCGATGCTTCGGCGGCGACTCGCCCACGGCGGTCGCGGTGTTCGCCTCACACATCGATCGATCCGACCCGGATTCCGTCGAGGGGACGCTCCGGCGGCAGACTTCCGGCAGATTCCGGGCATCTCGTGCCGGCGGGACGCGTGCACTCGCCGACTGCAGGGACGGCGCCTGCGCGTGCTCGGCGACCCAGGGAGGGCCCCAGCGTCGCAATTCGTCCCAGAAGTCACGGTGCACCGCAACATCCCCCGTGAACGCTTTGTCATCGGCAGCCGCCGGGACGTTCGAGCACGCTCCAGCCGACTACGGCGCGGCGGTCGCCGGCTTGACCGGAATCCGCGTGATTCGACTGAACGCCACACCGACGCGATGTGCGCCGATGGTGATCATTTCGGGTTCCCGCACCTGCCACTCCGCAGGGACCGTGAACGGCCCGTCGGCGGGCACGTCGAAGATGATCTGGTCGTCGACGCGGACGAGCAAACGCTGCTGTTGGACGAGGATCCGCACGGTGCGCGCCGCTTTCGGGGCAAACAGAGGCTGATCGTACGGCGGAGTCTGCCAGCTTTCGTCCGTCGCGTCCGGTGCGACGGCGATGCGACAGCGATATCCGTCGGCCGTCTTCTCGTCCAGCAGGATCGTGGCGGCACGGCCGTGTACCGGAACGATGAACGCGATCGCGGAGCCCGTCTCGGCGGGAGCCTCCGCCCCTGCCGAAGGCGCCTGCGTCTGTACCGTGACTTCCTGCAGATAGTAGCGGGGGACATCGCCGGGCAGCATCAGGCGAGCGTGATCGCCGGGCAGAACGCGGAGGCGGTCGTCCTCGACGCTCCAATCGCCGGCGACGACCGCAGTCTGCAAGTCGATGAACGCCAGCGG
>RFHO01000392.1 GCA_003696385.1 Planctomycetota bacterium
GGTGGCGAAGGGGCCGGCGATACCAGCGGCGGACCGCTGCGGCTCGATCTGGACGTACCGCGACGGCTGCCCGCGACGGCGGCGGCCCCGCTGCGCGAACCGCAGCCTCTGACGGAACGGGCTGCAAGTGGCTCCGCACGGGGCGATGCATTCGGTGGGGGGGCAGGGCCCGAGGGGGCCGCCCTTCCCGCGGCGATCGATCGGACCGTGGCGACGGGAACAGCCGAGCGCGTGGCCGCGGCGCCGATCGGCGACGGTGTCCCCGAATCGCGTCTGCCGCAACTGAAGTTGCAGAAGATCGCACCCGAAAAGGCGATTCTCGGCCAGCCGATGATCTATTCGATCGTGGTCCGCAACGTGGGGACGGTGGCGGCGCGGCAGGTCGTCGTCGAGGACGAGATTCCTCGGGGAACAAAGCTGGAGGGGACGATTCCGCGGGCCGAGCTGGCCGGCAACCGCTTGTTGTGGCGATTGGGAACGTTGGACCCGGAGGAGGAAAAGAAGATTCTGGTGAAGGTCGTTCCCGTTCAGGAAGGTCAGATCGGCAGTGTGGCGACGGTGAGCTTCGTGGCCGAGGTCGCGGCGCGAACCGTGGTCAATGCGCCGAAGCTGAAACTGGTTGTGGAAGGGCCGGAGTCGGCCCGTGTCGGGCAGGAGGTGAAGCTGCGGTTTCGGCTGTCGAACGAGGGAACGGCCGCGGCGACCGGTGTGTTCTTGAGGAATCTGGTGCCGGAGGGCTTGGCGCATCCGGGAGGCAACGACCTGGAGTACGAAGTCGGACGGCTGGAGCCCGGCGGCAGCGAAACGGTGGATCTCACCTTGAAAGCCGCGCGCGTCGGGAAGGCCGTCAATCGGACGATCGTGACGGCCGACGGCGGTCTCTCCGCCGAGGTGACGCATCAGATCGTCGTCCGCGGCCTGCAGGTGGAGCTGACGCGGCTGGGACCGAAGAAGCGGCTTCGGGGACGTCCGGTGACATTCACCAACCGGCTGCACAACGCGTCCGATATGGCCACGGGGCGGTTGACCGTCACGGAGATCCTGCCGAACGGCGTGGAATTCCAGTCGGCTTCCCCTGGCGGGCGTTTCGATGACAAGACGCGAACGGTCCAATGGGTGCTCGACGATCTGGCGCCCGATGCGACGCAGGACCTGACGCTCACGGTCGTGCCTCGCGAGGGGGGACGCCTCCCATTCGTGGTGACGGTCCGCGATGAGTTTGGAAACAGCAAGCAGCTCGACGCGCAACTGGAAGTTCTGGGTATCCCGGCGGTCGGGGTGGCCTTCGATCGTGTCGATGCGGTGGTGGCCGTGGGTGAGACCGCAACCGTCCGGCTGGTCGTTCGAAATCGCGGTTTCGGAGCGGACACGAACGTCGCGCTGAGCGTCCAGTTGCCCGCGGAGATGAAGTTGGTGCAGGCAGCCGGTTCCGCGAAAGAGCAGACGCAGGACGGCGTGGTTCGCTTCGATCCACTGCCGCGGCTGGGGCCCGGCGAGCGCCAGGTGTTTGAACTGACTGTCCGCGCCGTCCGCCCGGGCAACGCACGCTTGCACGCGGAGGTTCGTTCCGATCGGCTCGCCAGGCCCGTCGTGGTCGAAGAGACCGTCGCGGTGTTTGCCGAAAACTGACCGCGGCGGACACGTCAGGGGCTGGCCGGAGCGCCGTCGCTGTCGGCCGCGACCGCCACCGGCACGGCGATGGCCGTCGCCGTGAACAACAGAGTGGTCGTCCAGCGGAGCCCGAACAGACCTCCGTGTTCACCCAGCAGCGGCGGTCCGATCTGGCCGCGCGCCGTGGGCGCCGTGCGGATCAGGACGACGCGGTTGCCGGTCGCGGGCGGTTCGGTCCCCTCCGCCCAGACACGCAACTGAGTGGCGCCATGGGCCGTCGCCAACTGATACACGCCGGGCGTTACCGCGTCGACGACGAAGCGTCCCTGAGCGTCGGTCTTCGTGGAAGTCACCGCCTGACCGGCTCGAAAGACGGTCACCGTCTGTTTCGCCACGGCGACTCCCTGAGCATCCAGCAGCTGCGCGCTGAGGCGACCGTTACGCAGTGCCACGTCGACGGTTGCAGCCGGCGATGCGGCCGGCGGCGGTGGAGGATCCGCGGCCCACAGCGAGGGGGGAACGATCATTCCGAACGCGGCCAGGGCGGCCACGGCGGCCTGCAAGCGAGTGAACAACGTTTCGTGTCGCATCTTTCCGTCCTCGTCCTGGATTCTGTCGCGGCCGGTGTGCCCACGGCTGCGATGCATGTCCTTTTTCAAATCCTTCGCCGCAGGGCTGGCGATCGTGTCGGTCGTGCCGCGGCGGCGTTCGTCGGGATTTATCGACGCACGGTGGCGGGCCTGCCCGGAAGGAATGCCGGTCGGACGTTCGAAGTATCCGCTGCAGGTCGGCCTGTGCCGGTCGTGCGATGAGAACCGACAGTGACGGTATTGACGCCGGCGCGCGGACGGCCGGTGGTGCGCGTTGCAGCGGTTGTGCCGGTCGGAGCGGATCGAAGCGTCCTGCGGCACGGACGGTGGCCGTCGGACGGTGGGCGATCCGCGGAGGAGGTGGAACGCATGCGTGTGGTGTTCTACGAAGACGGCGGCTGGTCGAACTTGTATCCGTTGACGCTCCTGAGGCCGGTTTTCGAGTTGCGGTGCGGCCAGTTCAGTCAGCGTGAGCGGATCGTGCGGCTGCTGCCGGTGACCGCCTGGGCGGTTTGCATGCGCCCGCTACTGGAGCCGTCGTTCTTTGCCCGTTTCCCCGAAGCGTGGACCGTGGACGAGAAGTGGTGTTCGGGAGGACCGTCGCTGTGGGTCAACGGTCGGTGGCTTCCGGATGGTCTGGGGTTGAAGCAGTTGCTGACGGCGCAGCCGGATGAGCTCGGCGTGATCGACGAAACGATCGTTTTCTTCACGGTGCAGCCTGAGGAGGCTCGCGTGCTGGACCTGCGATATCCGCTGGACGTGATTGCAGCATTGCAGGGAAGGCGGCGGGCCACCCGCGCGGGAGGCCGGCTGATTCACTATCCCTGGGATCTGGTCGATGCCAACCCGCGGTGGTTGGAGCTGGACTTCCGGCTTCGTGCGGCGACGGAAGGCCGTGGCGACCATCACCGATTGTGTTTACCGCGACAGATCGACGAGGCGTTGAGTGCCGACCCGCCGACGGCGCGTCCACCAGGGGGCGGTCTCGGTGACGTGAGCGTGATGGGACGCTCCGACGCGGTATGGATCGACCCGCAGGCCGTTGTGGAACCGTACGTGACGATCGATGTGCGTTCGGGCCCGGTATGGATCGACGCCGGAGCCTGCGTGCGGTCTTTCACGCGCCTCCAAGGGCCGTGCTATGTTGGTCGGGGGACGCAACTGTTCCGGGCCGAGTTTCGGGAGGCGTCCGCCGGGCCGCAGTGCCGTCTGGGCGGTGAGATCGAGGCCTCGGTGATTCACGGCTATGCGAACAAGTACCACGCCGGCTTCTTGGGGCATGCGTACGTCTGTCCGTGGGTGAATCTGGGCGCGCTGACCACAAACAGCGATTTGAAGAACGACTACTCCGCCGTCCGAGTGGTTCTGCCGCACGGTGTCGTCGACACGGGGATGCGGAAGGTCGGGTGTTTCATCGGGGATCACACCAAGACCGGGCTGGGCAGTCTGTTCAACACCGGTGCGACGGTAGGGGTGATGGCCATGGTTCTGCCGGCGGGCCGGTTGCTGCCCAAACACATTCCGTCGTTCAGTCGGGTCTGGCATGGTCGACTGGACGACGGCCTGGACCTGGGTGCCGCGCTGGAGACGGCGCGGACGGTGATGGCGCGGCGTAACGTCGTGATGACTCCAGCCGATGCGCAACTGCTCAGACTCTGCCATCGGCAGACGGAGGAACACCGGCGTCGCGCTCTACAGCGTCAGCGGGATTCGGAGCGCACCGCTGCGCGGCGTGCCGGCTGAAGGGCGTTTGTTTCCGAAGGCGTCTGCCTACGGGCCGGGGCGTGCCGATTCGTCTGTCAGACGTCCTGCTCGAGTGCGGCGCGGATCAGCCGCAGCAGTCCGTCGACGGCCGCCTCGGGAATCGTGTGTTCGCCGTCGAAGGCCAGAAAGTCGACGGCCAATCCGGCGGCCTGCAGCAGGTCGCGCAGTCGAACTGCGGCGTCGAAGGGAAGCAGCGGGTCGAACCGCCCGTGACTCTGGAAGACAGCGAGCCCGGCGTGGCGTCGTGCCCAACGGCCCCATTCTTCTTCACACAGCAACGTTCCGGACCAGATGCACAGGCCGGCGACGTTCTCTTCGGCATGGAGCGCCCAGTCGGTCGCCAGCATCGAACCCTGGGAGAACCCGCCGACGACCAGTTGCTGCGGACGCAGCCGCCAAGCGGTTCCGAGCGCCCGCACGAAATCGTCGAAGCATGAGCGGGCCAACGGCAGGTGCTGTGGTACGTGCTGGCGAAAGTCGTCGAAGGTTCCGGTTTCCACCGCGGCAATGAGTTGCTCGACATCCAGGTCCCACCAGGCGCGGCCACCGGGGATGTGACGCAGCGCGATCGGACCGTGCGGAAACACGAACCGCACGCCTTCGCGAACATCCTCATCGTGCAGCAGGTGCGCCGCCAGCGGCACGAGGTCGTCGCCGGGCGCACCGTACCCGTGGGCGAGAATCACCGCCAGACGAGGATGGCCGGTGCGCGTGAACGCGTCCACGATCGTGCAGTCCAAGGGGCCGAAACGGTCCGTTCGGTATTGCATGGTTGCCGGTTCCTCGATGGTGCGCTCGGACAAGGAGGGCCCAACGGTGGTCGCCGTCGCAAAGTGGCCCGCCCGACTGCTCGTGTCGGGGCGACGGCCACGAATCGGTACGAGGGCGACCCCATGTGGCGACCATGACGAGCTGCCCGGCCGCTGTTCCCTGCACGGTGGACGGACAGACGAACTTCCGCAATTGGTGGCTAGCGACGCGGTTCGTCGATTGCCGGCGGCCAATTGCGCGACTGGAATCGTTCGACACGTCCGCCTTCGCCCAGTTGAAAAACCAGTGCGGCGGTGCCTGGAAAGCGATCGAGCACGCGCATCCCCCGCTGCGGGCCGAGCACGCTGATGGCGGACGCGAGCGCGTCGGCGAGCATGCCGCTGGGGGCCAGAACGCTGACGCTCCGCCGGACGACCACCGGCTCGCCCGTCCGCGGGTCGATGATGTGCGAATACCGCGTGCCGTCGATTTCGACGAACTGGTACAGGTCGCCGCTGGTGGCAATGGCACATCGGCGCAGAGACAGCCGCTCGGCAATCGCAGCTTCGCGAGTGAGATCGGCGACGGCAACCGTCCAGGCCGTGCGGCCCGGTGGAGGTTCGCCGAGACGCAGGTCACCTCCGGCGTCGATCAGTGCCGAACGGATGCCATGCTGCTGCAGCACACGCAACGCTTCGTCCGTCGCATACCCCTTGGCGATGCCCCCGAAATCCAACCGCATCCCCGGTCGTTTCAGGCGAACGCGGCGGCAGCGGCGATCCAGTTCGATCAGTCGGTAGCCCACGGCACTCTGAGCCTCGCGGAGCCGCTCTTCGCTGGGACGACGGTGCTGTCGCCGCGCACGTCGCCACAGACGCACCACCGGTCCGACGGTCACGTCGAACGCCCCTTCGGTCTTGGCCGATATTTCCACAGCGGTGGTCAGCACATCCCACATTTCCGGCGAGACGGACATCCACTTGCCGCTGCCGGCGGCGTCGCTGAGCCTCCGGGCTTCGCTGTCGGCACGATAGTCGCTGAAGATCGCGTCGAGGCGGGCGATTCGCTGGAATGCCGCGGCGGCGGCCTCTCGGGGGTGCTGTTGGGCGCTCGCATAGAAGGTGATCCGGATCGGGACGCCCATGTGGGTGTCGGTGAAGTCCCATCGGCGAAGCGCGACGGCAGGCGACGGACCCGGCCCGCGCGCCGGCGATTCCGCCGATGGCGTGCGCGGGCTATCGGCGGGTGATGCTGCCGACGGGCCGGTGGCCGCGGGTGTGTGCGGACGCGACGGCGGCGCGTCCGCGAGCGCATCGACGGGTTCGTCCCGGGTGCGTCCACCGGGAGGGACACGCGGTACCTCCGGGTTGTCCGTGGATCCGCTCGTGGCGGGTTTGGGCCCGACCGCGTCGGTGACCCCGCCGGGTGCCGGCGTCGTCCACAACGGCGCAGTGCCCAGCACCCATGCTGCGAAGCTCAGCGATGCAGCCCGTCGCACGCGTGATCGTTGAGGGAGCGATCGTTGCGGCATGCGGGGTCTCCAGGCATGGGCCGGCGACGTGTGCCGAGCGGCGTGGCGTTGCGGCCCCGACGCGTGGCCGGCCGCCGTCGGCCGCACGTGGTTTGCCGCGCCATGGCGCGTTGATATGCTTATGGTGGACGGCGGACGCCCGTCCGTCCATGGAAGGATGGCATCGACGACTGGAATCAGGGACGAGACGCCCACCGCGCGGTTGTTTCGCGCCGCGTCTCGGCGCACGAAAACCGCGTGTTTGCCCTGCCTGCATTCGACGGTCGCTCGCCGGAGCGACCCCTGTCGGTCGTCCCGCTCCCGGCAGCCTGTCGCTGCTCATGTTCGTTGCGGGTCTACACGACGACCGCCAGCGGCGGCGGTGAACTTCGGTGCGTACCGAGTGCCGCCACGGCGCGCCTCCCGCCGTGCATCTGCAGCGGGACGCGGGCCGCATGTGCCGCCTGCGGGCGAACCGTGCTCGGCGGGAAAGGTTGCGGGCGTTCGCCGAGTGTGGGCACGGGACATCGGAATCGGGGAAAAAGACGTATGCAACGAGGAACCGAGATGTCGACGAAACGCGTTGGAACGTTGGTCCATCCGTTGGGGGTTCACCGGACGCTGTCGTTGGTGGCGGTGCTGGCGGGTCTCGTGTGGGGCGGTGCATCGATGCTGTGCGCGGCCGAGAAACCCGAGACGGATGCGGCGCCGCGGCCGTTGAAGATCGTCGTGGATTACGACTCGATCAAGGACATGAAGCCGTACAAGCAGGTCATTCCGGGCACGGATGTGACCTTCGAGATGGTGCCGATTCCCGGCGGGACCGCGGTGATTGGAAGTCCCCCGAACGAAGCGAATCGCAAGGCCGACGAAGGCCCCCAGTTCACCGTCAAGATCGAACCGTTCTGGATGGGCAAGTACGAGGTGACGTGGAACGAGTACGACGTGTGGTCATTCAGCCTGGACATCCAGCGTCGACAGGTGCTGGGGCTGAAGCCGACCGAGCGCGACAAGCGGGCCGACGCCGTCACGCGGCCCACCAAGCCGTACACCGACATGACCTTCGGAATGGGGCACGACGGCTACCCGGCGATCTGCATGACGCAGTTGGCCGCCAAGATGTACTGCCGCTGGCTTTCCGAAAAGACCGGGCACTACTACCGGCTGCCCACGGAGGCGGAGTGGGAATGGGCCTGCCGCGCCGGAACCACAACGGCCTACTACTTCGGCGACGACCCCGCCAAGTTGGACGAATACGCGTGGTATTACGACAATTCCGACGACAAATATCACAAGGTGGGGCAGAAGAAGCCCAACCCGTGGGGACTGTACGACATGCACGGCAATGTCTCGGAATGGTGCTTGGATCAGTACATCGCAGACCACTATGCGAAGCTGGCCAGGTCGGACAACAACACCGTCCTGACGGCGCTGGCGGTCCCCAAGACGCTGTATCCGCGGGTCGTGCGGGGCGGTTCCTGGGATGACGATCCGGAGGGCTGCCGGAGCGCGGCGCGTCACAAATCGGATCCGGAGTGGAAAATCCAGGATCCGCAGATCCCCAAGAGCATCTGGTACCACACCGACGCGCTGCACGTCGGTTTCCGGATCATTCGTCCCAAACACGCTCCGCCGTTGGAGATTCGTAAGAAGTACCAACTGGATGCACCAGACGACGTCAAGAACGAGGACCGGCAGTGATCCGGTCGTCGCCCGGAAACTCCGGGAGAGCGGTCACCGCACGGGAGGCCACGGGTGAGCGGAGCTATCCGCCGCCGGTGGCCTCCGTGTCGTTTGAGCCCGCGGTGCGGACATCCGGGCGGCGCGCCGTCCGGACGCGGGACTTGGGACGGGGGACCGGCCGATGAAATGTCCCTATTGCGGAGACGATCAGTCGCGGGTCATCGATTCGCGGCCGGTCGAGGAAGAAGACGCGATCCGACGGAGACGGGAGTGCGCGCGGTGTCATCGGCGGTTCACGACTCACGAAAGGGTGGTGGCCGCCCCCTACAAGGTGATCAAGCGCGACGGCAGCCGCGTTCCGTTCGACCGCGACAAGATCCGCTTCGGGTTGGAAAAGGCCTGCTACAAAAGGCCGGTCAGTGAAGAGACGATTCAAGGCGTCATCCAGCAGATCGAACGGCAGATCTACGAGAACTATGATCGGGAGGTCCCGTCGGTCGACATCGGCGAGATGGTCTGCGAGGCGCTGCAAGAAATCGATCACGTCGCCTACGTGCGGTTCGCTTCGGTCTACCGGCGTTTCGAGGACGTGACGGATTTCATGGACGAGGTGCGACAACTGAAGAAAAAGGCTCCTCGTCGCCGGCCGGGCGATTCGGATGCGCCGACCGGTCGGTGAGCCGCGGTCCTGTCGGTGGACGGCCGCAGAGCACGCGGTGCGGCCCGGTGAGCAAGCTCGGCAAGTCGACGTGCGTTTGCATGCCTGAACGGCCGTCTGGTATCGTGCGGACGCTCATCGGTTGATTGACCGGACGGTGAGCACAGAGGGGCAGCACGCGTCGTTGCGTCGCCGTTCCGGTCGTGGAATCACGTCGAGGGTGCCCGGAAAGGAACCGAACATGAGCGGGGAGAGTCTGCTTGTTGCGCAGGTGCCTCAGGGGTTGGTGGTTTTCGGGACGATCGTCGCCTTCGTTCTGGTTCTGGTTTTTCTGGCGGTGTTCGCACGTTATGCCGGTCTGTGGTTGCAATCCAAGGTGACCGGCGCCGGCATCACGTTTCCCAACCTCGTGCTGATGTCGATTCGCCGTGTCAATCCGGCGATCATCGTGCGTGCCAAGATCATGGCGGTGCAAGCGGGGCTCACGAACGTGTATACGATCACGACGCGGGCTCTGGAGGCGCATTACCTGGCGGGGGGCAACGTTCTGAACGTCGTGCGGGCGTTGATCGCCGCACACCGCGCGCGGCTGGATCTGGACTGGCAGACGGCGGCGGCCATCGACCTGGCGGGACGCGACATTCTCGACGCTGTTCGCACCAGCGTCTATCCCAAGGTCATCGACTGTCCGGATCCGCGCTCGAAAGTCAGCACCCTGGACGCGGTGTGTGCGGACGGGATTCAGCTGAAGGCGCGGGCCCGCGTGACCGTCCGTACGAACGTGCAACAGCTCGTCGGCGGGGCGACGGAGGAGACGGTGATCGCGCGCGTGGGACAGGGCATCGTGCAGGCGATCGGTTCCACGCCGTCATACAAGCTCGTTCTGGAAAACCCGGACAAGATTTCCGAGACCGTTCTGGAGGCGGGGCTGGAGGCCAATACCGCCTTCGAGATCGTCTCGATCGACATTGCGGACATCGACGTGGGGGAAAACATCGGGGCGCGGCTGCAGGCCGATCAGGCCGAAGCGGACATGCGGATCGCTCAGGCGAAGGCCGAACAGCGACGGGCCGATGCGTTCGCTCGTGAGCAGGAGATGCGGGCGCTGGTCCAGGAGAACCGCGCCAAGGTCGTGGCGGCCGAAGCGGAGATCCCCAAGGCGCTCGCCGATGCACTTCGCCACGGCACTCTCGGGATCATGGATTATTACGAGCTGAAGAACGTCCAGGCCGATACGAAGATGCGCGAAGCGATCGCGGATCTCGGTCAGCCCACTTCGCCGCTGGTACCTGCGCCGAAGACGGAAGGATGAGCCATGCTGGTCGCCGCAGGGCCGCCGCTGTTGGCCAACAAATTCGACCTGCTGGTGTTCGTGATCATTATCGTGATCGCGATCTTCAGGGCGCTGTTCAGCGCCGTGCGTGAATCCGGCCAGAAACCGCAGCGCCCGCGTCCGCGGACACGGGGGGAAGTCGAACTGCAGCGTGAGATCGAACGATTTCTGGGAAAGAAGGCGGGCGGAGGCCGAGCGGCTGAGCAGCGGCGGCCGATGGAACGTTCGGCCGAGGTGTTCGAGGCGACAGTGGCCGAGCCGCCGCCGCGACGACGACCGCCCCAGCAGCGTCGTCGGCGTCCGCTGTCCGCGTCGGCTGAACGGACGATGCGGCAACGTCCCGGCGAAGATCTGGAGCACCGTCACCTGCGACCGGCGGCGACCGGAGCCGACGTTCGCAGTCACGTCGAGCAACACATTCTGGGGGAGATCAAGCAGTTCGAGCGCCAGGTGGAGTCCGAAGCTGCGCCGACTGTCCCGGAGGCCGTTGTTGCGGACATCGGCCCCTCTTCGCGGACTGCACCGCCTCCGCCGGCGCGAAGAAGTCTTCAGGACGTGCTGCCGATTCTCACCGCACCGGACGGGTGGAGGCAGATCGTGATCGGCGCGGAACTGCTCAACCGTCCGAAGGCTCTCCGCAGGCGATGACCGAAGACGTTCATCCGCGCGTGATGCTGTTGGGCCGCACCTTTGAAGTGCGCGGCACGTGTACCTATACGCTGGAACTGGCCGAGTCGCTGCCGGCAGCGGGCTTCGACGTGTGGACCGTCTGTCCCAATGCGGATCGGCTCGACCGGTCGCTGCACGAACCCCTGCACGTCCACGTTGTGCCGTACCTGGATTCGCCCGTGATCTGGCGGGTCGTGGCCAACGGACTGGTTCATGACTTCGCGGCCAATCCGCCGGATCTGGTGCACGTGCAGTCGCACGCCATGGCTCACGTGGGGGTATACCTGGCGGAGCACTGGCGGCGGCCGTACGTTGTCACTTTGCACGACGCACCGCGGGCGCGGGAACGGCTGACGCTGCATCCGCTGTGGGGCCGGCACGTGATTGCCGTCAGCGACTGGGTCCGGCAGACGTGGGCGGGGGCGATCGAGCCGGCGCAGGTGCCCTGTTCGGTGATCCACACCGGGGTCGTACTGCCGGAGTTTTCGACCGAAGGCGACCTGCTGGATCCGGGGCGTCGGCCGGTGATCGGTACGGCGGGGGCCCTGGAACCGCAAAAGGGGGTGGCGTACCTGCTGCAAGCGGCTCGGATCGTGTTGCGGCAGGGGCACGACGTGGAATTTCTGATCGCCGGCAGCGGACCGGAAGAATCGAGTCTGTGGCAATTGGCTCGATCGCTGGGCATTCAGGAACACGTGTCCTTTGCGCCGGAGCTGTACACGTTCGACGTGGCGATTCGGGCCATGGACATTTTCTGCCTCCCGGCGTTGCGACAGGGGCTGGGCACGGTGATGTTGCAGGCGATGGCGACCGGACGACCGGTGATTGCCACCGACGTGGGAGGCGTGTCGAAGATCGTGCAGCCGGGGCGCACGGGCTGGCTCGTGCCGCCCGGTGACGCGCAGGCCTTGGCCGACGCCATGCTTTCGCTGCTGTCCGATCCGGCTGGGGCACGCTCGATGGGCGCGGCGGCGCGGGCGTACGTTGCTGCGCACTTCTCGGTGGGTGAAATGGTCCAGCGGACCGCGGAAGTGTACCGGCGCGTGCTGGCGGAATCGCCGACCGCGGTGACTTACTGAATGACCGGCTGCGGAGACGGCCGAGACGAAGCCGGTGTCCCGTCGAGGAGACATGCCGACCGGCGAGGTCCGGGAGCCTGCCGGATCGGTACCCAGGCGATCGGGTCTGCGCGCACGGTGCGGCGTCGGTTTGCAGCGACGGTGGGTCCGGTGAGCGGACTCATTGTTCCGGTGGATCACTTCGTTCGGCCAGCAGCCGCTGCAGTTGCGGGAGCAACCGTTGCAGTGCGCGGGCCCGGTGGCTGATGTTGTTTTTCACCACGGGGGCCAGTTCGCCGAACGTCTTGTGGTATTCGGGAATCAGGAAGTGCGGGTCGTAGCCGAAACCGTGCGTGCCGCGGGGCGTGTCGATGATGCGCCCGCGGCAGCGTCCTTGGACTTCGATCCGGATACGGCCCTCCGGGTCGGCCACGGCGATGTGGCACACGTACTGGGCCCCGCGACGTTCGGCGGGGATCCCGGCCAGCTCTTCGATCAGTTTGGCATTGTTGCGTTCGTCGGTGGCGTCGGGTCCGGAATACCGCGCGCTTCGTGGACCGGGACGACCGCCCAGAGCATCGACCATCAGGCCGCTGTCTTCGCCCAGCGTCCAATGTCCGGTCGCGCGAGCGATCTGCGCTGCTTTGAGCCGGGCGTTGTCGGCAAAGGTTTCGCCCGTTTCCTCCACGACCGGAGCGTCGGGGAATTGCTCGAGCCCGATCACGCGGATGCCCAGAGGTTGCAGCAGCTTTTCCAGCTCGCGGCGCTTGCCGGGGTTGCGGGTGGCGAGAAGCAGTTCGAACGGGGGCATGGCTCGTCTGTCGCTTCCGGTTTCTTGGGGGACCGATCATTGGGGGGCCGGCGATGCTGGCCGCAGTGACGGGGGACCGCTATCCTGCTGAGCGTCTGCGCGAACCGTGCGGCGGCCGGTGGTGCACGCGTGTCGGCGAGAGCCGCGACGGGGTTTCCTACGCATACGTGACTGGAAGCGAGGTGTGATTCATGGGTTTGATGGACGGCAAAAAAGGCCTGGTTTTCGGCATTGCCAATGACCATTCGATTGCCTGGGCCATCACGCGGTTCCTCCGCGACGAAGGGGCTTCGATGGGTTTCACGCACCTGCCGGACCGTGACCCGGAGCGTCCACGGATGGAACGGCGGGTCCGCAAGCTCGTCGATGACTTCGCACGTTTCGTCGTCCCCTGCAACGTGCAGAAGGACGAGGATCTCGACCGTGTGTTTTCCGAGGCCGAACAGGCGTTCGGGACACTGGATTTCGTCCTCCATTCGATCGCCTACGCCCCGATCGACGATTTGCAGGGGCCGACGGTCGCCTGCAGTCGCGAAGGCTTCAAGCAGGCCATGGAAATCAGTGTGTACAGCTTGTTGGCCATCGCCAACCGGGCCCGCCGGTTGATGAGCGAGGGGGGCAGCATCCTGACGCTGACGTATCTGGGCGGTGAGAAGGTCATCCCCGGGTACAACATCATGGGCGTCTGCAAGGCCGCTCTGGAAAGCGCGATGGGCTACCTGGCCAACGAACTGGGGCCGCAGGGCATCCGCGTCAATGCGCTCAGTGCCGGTCCGCTGAAGACGCTCAGCTCTTCGGCCGTCGGTGAATTCGACCAGATGCTCAAGCTCTACACGACCATGTCGCCGTTGCGGCGGAACGTCACGCCGGACGAAGTCGGCCGTGTGGGCATGTTGCTGCTCAGCGACGCCACGTCCGGAATCACCGGCGAGATCGTGCATGTCGACTGCGGCTATCACGTGATGGGGGCTCCGCCGGTCGAGCTGCACGAGCGGTGAGCGCAGCGGCAGCGCAACCGGTTTCCGGCGATCGCTCGCGGCGGGGATCCGGTGCCTGCTTGCGCCGGATCCAAGGGCCGGTCGTGAGGTCCGGTGGTCAGGAAGCGGTTTCGACCGCGTGTGCCGGGTTCGAGCCGGTCGCGGCCGCGGCGCCCGGAAGTCCGCCGACCGTGTTGTCGCGGA
>RFHO01000053.1 GCA_003696385.1 Planctomycetota bacterium
CCGCAAGCAGCAACAGCGGCAACGCCGGAAGCCCGGTGGCTGCCAACAGAACCAGGAATGCCGCGCCCAGGAAGAGGACTTCCGCATGCTGCGAAAGCTGCGTGGTGATCTGTCGAGGCAGCTCTGTTTCCGTCGACGACCGCGTGGCGATCAATGCGGCCGCAATGGCGATCAACAGCGCCGGCAGTTGCGAGACCAGCCCGTCGCCGATGGTCAGTGTGGTGAAAGTCGCAGCGGCTTCGGACAGCGGCATGCCGTGTCGCAGCACGCCCAGCGTCAGGCCGCCGGCGATGTTGACAGCCGTAATGACCAGTCCCGCCACGGCATCTCCGCGGACGAACTTGCTGGCTCCGTCCATGGCGCCGTAGAAGTCCGCCTGCTCGGCCAGCTCCCGTCGCAGTCGCGCGGCCTGCTGCTGATTCACCAATCCGGCCCGGACGTCGGCGTCGATCGCGGCCTGCCGGCCGGGCAGCGCGTCCAGCATGAATCGCGCGGCGACTTCGCTGATCCGCGAAGCGCCCTTCGTGATCACCACGAACTGCACGACGACCAGTATCAGAAACACCACCAGGCCGACGATCAGCTCTCCGCCCGCCACGAATTGACCGAACGCGGCGATCACCTGCCCGGCGGCATGCGTTCCTTCCGAAGCTCCGCGGGTCAGGATCAGTCGTGTCGAAGCGATGTTCAACACCAGGCGGCCCAGCGTCGTTCCCAGGAGCAACGAGGGAAACACGCTGAATTCCAGTGGACGCGGCGTGTACACGGCGGTCAACAGGACCAGCACGGCGGTCGTCAGCTGCGCGGACAGCAGCACGTCCAGCGCCGCCGCGGGTAGCGGCACGATGGCGACCACCACCGCCCCCAGTACGAACAACGGAAACAGCAACGTATGGAGTCGTTTCATCGACATCGGCAGGGGCCGTCCTTCGGCCGATGCATTCCGGCAGGTATGGCGGACCGCCGTTCGGCGCACGTAGCCGTCTGCCCACCGGATGGCGCTTGGGCCGACCGGAAGGTGCGACCGCCGAACGTGGTGCTCGTCGTGGATGTCCGGATGCGTCGGACGAACGTGGTTCGGAATGGTGAATGGGAAGGATGTGTCAGGCGTGAAGCCGCGAGGGTCACAGCGACGCGTTCGGTGGGGAGGGGGATGTCGACCTCTCCGGTTTGCCGTCGCGTCGGGCTGCGATGCCACGCAGGAATTGCGGATGGTCCGAGCCGCGTCGACCAGCGACACGGCGCGGCGGATTCTTACTCGAACGCGCAGGCGGTGTCCAGACGGATTCCGGGCTCTGCGGCGCGCATGGCAAGTGGCCCGGCAATCCGCGGGACCACCCGCTGCCACGACGAAAGGCGCGACCCGAGCGTGGATCGGCGACGTTCATTCGGAACCGTCTGCGGGCGGCTGCGGACCCGCATCGCGGGACTGGCCGGCGGCGTTGCCCCCGAGGTCCGCTTCGGTCGCCAGTCGGAAACGCAGCGGCTGTCCGGACCGGAGCAGTTCAGTGGGGTCATGGGACGCCGCCGGAGGCGTCTTCGACGCATCACGGCCGGGCGATTGCTTCTGCAGCTCGAGCATCAGACGCGGTATGAAGGCCACGGCCTCACCGGCCAGCGCCCGCCAGGTCGGGTCGTGACTGGCCCGCGCGTCGAGTACCTCGTGCATCTTCAGCAAAGCTTCGGCGTATTTCTTCTCCAGCGCGAGGATGCGGCCTTCGAAGTAGCTCACGACCAGCGGGCTGCCGAAACGATCGCGGAGCTTGTCGAGGTATTCGCGGGCGAGGTCCGGCCGGTTGCGATCGATCGGAATCTTGACGACGCCGCGAAGCAGGCGTTGGCGCTCCGCGGCGGAAGGCTGCCGATCAGCCACCTGCAGGAGGACTTCGCACGCGCGACGGACCTCACCGGCCGCTCCCAGGTACAGGGCATACTGGGCCGCCACTTCCGGATGCGAGGGAAAGCGGGCCAGCAGGTTCGCGAAAGCCCGGCTCCGCGGCTCGGTCGGCGGACACGCCGCCAGCACACGGGCGTAGAACGCCGCGGCTTCCGCCGAATCGCGGTGCGCGGCGAAGTATTCCTCGGCGAGCCGCGCGGCATCGTCGCGGCGACCGGCCAGCATGTACACCGTGATGCGGTCCCGCGTGAGGTGTTCGTCCTCCGGAGCGAGCGCATGGAGTGTGTCCACCAGCGCCAACGCATCTTCAGCCATGTCGTAGCGCAACGCGAAGGCGACCAGTTCCCGCTGATACTCGGGAATCTGCGGGGCCATCGCCAAGGCGTCCCGAAGGGCCTCTCGCAGTTCGTCCGCATGCGCCACGGCGGCCTGCTTGCGGCCTTCGTTCTCAAGCGCCAGAACCTTGGCCTCGAAAGCGTACAGCACGATCGCCGTCACGGCCGGATCCGTCCGATTCGCATCCCACAGCTCGATCAATGCGTCCGCCGTTTCGAAATCACCCTCGAACAGCTTCAGTCGCAGGCGCATGGCACGATAGCGGGGAACGTCGGGCGCCTCCTGCAACGCCTGCTCGATCTCGACCTCCGCAGCGTGCCGGCGATTCAGACGCTGTAGCGTGAGCGATTTCAGGTAGCGGGCCTCGGGCGAAAGCCGCTCTTCCTCGACGGGAAACAGCTCCAGGGCCTGCCGCGGCCGGTCGAGTTGCAGCTCGCGTCGCACGGCATCCAGCGGGATGTCCGCATATCCGCCGCATCCGGCGAGCGCCAGCACGCACGCAACGAGCAGAAGCCACAGCCAGGCGGTCGCGGGACGCAGGTGGACGATACGTCGTCCGCAACGCCCAAAACGGCGGGCTGAGCGGTGCGTGGTGGCGGCAAGGCGGAGCGGGAACGGCTTCGGGGCGATCAAGGGCATGTCCTCGAATTACCGGCGCAAAACAGCCGCGGTCGAACTCCGGCACCGGCGTCCAACGGCGGTCCGCTGACCCCGGCGCGATCCCGCGGGCGGAGGAAGCGACTGGCCGTGAGCACGCGATCGTCCGCGCGGGAGCCGCAGACGCAGGACCGGGCCGGGATTTGCATCGACCGCCACGGGGGCCGATCTTCGACGGTCATCGTACGACCCGTCGGGAGTGGCGTCACCGCCACAATCGCTGAGAGTGGCACAACCGCTTCGGACGATGCCGGATGCCGCCGGCCGGTGCGTTGTACCTCGAGGGGCATGTTCAACCGGAGAACAGCGAGCGTCCCGAAAAGGATCTGGCGACGTTCCCGGCGGTCGCTCCGCTGGTGCCGGAATGCGCCCGCCACGCGCGGCAGAGCTGCCGACGGAACGATCGCGGGAGGCTGCGATGGTGAAAACGGCGGACTGCAACGGTAGTCCGAGACAATGCTCGGCCGGTTGCGTTGGGAGCGGCCGCAGAGTCAACCTTCTTTCAGGGCAGTCAGGATGTCCATCACGGCCTTGCGCCCATCGGCGAAGAGCATCAGCGTGTTCTCCTTGGCGAACAGCGGGTTGGGGATGCCGGCGAAACCCGGAGCCAGACTCCGCTTGATCACCACCACGGTCTTGGCCTTGTCCACGTTGATGATGGGCATGCCGGCGATGGGGCTGTTGGGGTCGTCCCTGGCGGCCGGATTGACCACGTCGTTGGCGCCCAGCACGATCGCCACGTCCGCCTGCTCGATCGTGGCGTTGATCTCGTCCAGGTCCTTCAGGACCTCATAGGGGATGTCGGCTTCGGCCAGCAGCACGTTCATGTGGCCGGGCATGCGTCCGGCGACGGGGTGGATGCCGAACTCCACGCGAATGCCCTGCTCGGTCAACAGTTCCGCCAGATCGCTCACCGCGTGCTGTGCCTGGGCGACGGCCATTCCATAGCCGGGAACGATCACCACATAGCGGGCGCTCTCCAGCAGCATCGCGACTTCTTCGGGAGTCGTCGATTTGACCGTCGCATAGACTTCGTCCGCCCCGGCGACCGCTCCGGCGTCTCCGCCCATCGTGCCGAACAGCACGTTCGGCAACGAACGGTTCATCGCCACACACATGATCCGCGTGAGAATGACACCGGAAGCGCCGACCAACGCACCGGAGATGATCAGGATGTTGTTGTGAACCACGAAGCCGGTCGCTGCCGCTGCCAGCCCCGAATAGGAGTTCAGCAGGGCGATCACCACCGGCATGTCGGCTCCACCGATCGAAATGACCAGCCCCACGCCCAGGGCCAGTGAAAGCAACACGATCAGCACATAGATCCAACCCAGGTCCGGCCGCTGCACCAACCACCACGCCAGCGCCAGCGATCCGACCAGGAGCACCCCATTGGCGAATTGCTGGCCGGCGAAGCGAACGTCGCGGACGAATCGCAATCCCTGCAGCTTGCCGAAGGCCACCATGCTGCCCGAAAACGTCACCGCGCCGATCAGGCCCGAAAGAGCGGTCGCTACCAGTACGTCGGGCGCGCTTTCTTCCGCCTGCAACAGATACGCTCCCGCGACCAGAGCCGAGGCACCACCGCCGAAGCCGTTGAACAGCGCCACCAACTGCGGCATCGCCGTCATCTGAATCCAGATGGCCAGAACGGCGCCCAGGATCGACCCTACGACCAGGCCGACGGCGATCAATTCCCAGTGCAAGCCTTGCTTTGCCAGCGTGACGACAACGGCCAGCAACATGCCCAGCGCGGCGATCAGGTTGCCCCGCACCGCCGTGCGCGGATGCGTCAGCCCTTTGATGCCGAAGATGAACAGACTGGCCGCTACCAGGTAGACCAGGTCTCGGACCGCTTCGTTCACGTGAGTTTCTCCAGGCTGGTACTCGAGCGGCCGACCGGACCGGCCGTCCGATTTCTGGATCCGACGTGCCGCAGTTCCGCGGACGCGACGAAGACCTCTTCCAAACGAGTGGGGACCGGCCGGCGTGCGTGCTGCGGATGCTGGCGTTACTTCCGGCGGCGGAACATTCCCAGCATCCGATGTGTGACCAGGAAACCACCGACCACGTTGATCGTGGCCAGCACCACGGCCACCACACCCAGCGCCTTGGCCACCGTGGTGGCCCCTTCACCCGCCGCCAGCAGGGCTCCCACCAGTGTGATGCCCGAAATCGCATTCGATCCGGACATCAGCGGCGTATGCAACGTGGGCGGAATCTTGGTGATGATCTCGACGCCCACGAACGTCGCCAGCACGAACACCGTCAGTCCGGCGACCAGGGACGTCAGATGCCCGTCCCCCGACGCCGAGGCGGCTTGAGCACCGGCGCCGATCGCGCCGGCGGCTTGGTCCGCCAGAAGCAGGAGATTGCCCATCGTTTCGCGTCTCCTCTGCCTTCGGGATGCCGCGGCCCGGCCGCTCGGGTGGCCGTTCGGTCGGTCGGGCGGTCAACAAACCGCGCCGATGCGGGGTTACGGTTCCGACCGACCCTCGCCGTGTGGCTCGTCGGTCGGCGAGCCGTCGCATCCGTCCGCCGGATCGCCCGTCGGTTCCGCGTTCGTCGGTTCTTCTGTCGGTCCGTCCGGCGGGTCGGTCGACCGTTTCTCCTCCGGGCCGCCGCTGGCTCCCGCGGCCGGTCTCTCGTCCGGTTCGGAGGCCAGCCCGAGCAGTTCGCGCACGCGGTGGTGCACCAGACGGCCGTCCCAGGTGACCATCGTGTCGCGGATGATGTCATCGTCCAGTCGGATGTCGATCTGTCCGCCGGGTGCCAGATGCTGCAGGAAACTGGCCAGGTTGTTGGCATACATCTGACTGGCGTGGAAAGGCACGGTGGCCGGGAGGTTGATCGTTCCGATGATCGTGACGTCGTGCACACGGACGGTTTCGTTCGGTCGCGTCAGCTCACAGTTGCCGCCCTGTTCGGCGGCCAGATCGACCAGCACGGAGCCCGGACGCATGGCCTGGACCATCTCTTCGGTCACCAGCAGCGGCGCTTTCTTTCCTGGTACCGAGGCCGTCGTGATCACAAGGTCGCTTTCGGCGATCACGCTGAGCATCATCTCGCGCTGTCGCCGATAGAACTCTTCGTTCATCTGGCGGGCATAGCCGCCGGCTCCGCTCTCCTCCCCGGTGGGCAGGTCCAATTCGACGAACTTCGCCCCCAGACTCTGCACCTCTTCCTTCACTGCGGGCCGGACGTCATAGGCCGAAACGACCGCACCCAGCCGCCGCGCCGTGGCGATCGCCTGCAGTCCGGCGACGCCGGCTCCGATGACGAACACCTTGGCCGCCGCGATCGTCCCGGCGGCGGTCATCATCATCGGCATCAGCTTCGGCAGAGCGGAGGCCCCCAGCAACACGGCCTTGTAGCCGGCGATCGATGCCATCGAGGACAACACATCCATCGGCTGGGCCCGCGTGGTCCGCGGCAGCAGTTCCAGCGCGAACGTCGTCACGCCGGCTTCTGCAAACCGCTGCATCACGTCCGGCCGACCCAGCGGATTGAACTGACCGATCAGCGTCTGTCCCGACCGGAACAGCCGCAGTTCCTCGTCCACGTGCTCCACGTTCGCGCCACCGCCGCGGACGAACAGCACGACATCCGCTTGCTGGAAGACCGCCGAACGATCCGCCAGCAACTCCACCCCGACTTCTTCGAACGCGGTGTCCGGAAATCCGGCGGCGAGTCCCGCGTCTTTCTCCAGAACGACGCGGAACCCGGCCTTCTTCAGCCGATCCGCACTCCTGGGTGTCAACGCCACGCGTGCCTCACCCGGGAACGTCTCGCGACACGCACCCACCGTCAGACCGGCCGTTTCTTCGATGTCCTGCCGTGCGTCACTCATGGTTGCCGTCTCGAGTCTGGAATCGTGGCCGACCACCGTTCGCCGCAAAACAGCCCGGCCGCTGCGGCCCGGTGGCGAACGGTCGGCGTTATACCGAATCGCTCCAGCCGCTTACAGCGAGCGTTCCGTCTCGCCGCGTCGATATCCTGCCCGGGGTCGGTCGACGCACCGCCCCGGGGGCACGTGGGAGAAACCAGGCCGTTGCACCTGTGAGGATTCTCGATCCCGCCGTCCGTGGCGGCGTCGGCCGCAGTGCCTGCGCGCGGCGGGAAATTCACCGACGCCCGCCAACCGGTGAGCTACCTTTTTCACGGAGGCGTGCCGTTTTCCGGGACGGCCGAGAGCAAATAACGCCGCCGCGCGTTCGAATGCATCCAACGGAGGCACCGCCGTTTCGCCACGTGCGGGCAGCCCGGCCCCCGGCGGACTCGGGTGTCGGCCGCCCCGTGGACAACAGCGGACCGACGACCTCGGTTGCTTTTCCTCTGTTCAGGTATCGCGATGATCGGCCGTAACGCACCGAAGCTTTCGATCACCCACGGCGCGGGCGTCCCGTTCGCGGTGGCATCTGTGCGGGCGGCCGTCGTCCTCGGCCTGTGCATCTGTCCGGCGGCGCATCCCGCACGGGCCGGAGCCGCACGGCGTCCCGTCGTTGCGCTCGAAACCGGCGCGGCGACGTTCGTCGGAGCGGTACTCGGCCGCTCCCAAAGCACCTGTTTCCTGATGCAGCGGGACGGTGCGATCGCAACCGTGCCGCTGGCTCGGGTGACGCGGTTCCGGTCCGAGCCCGACGCGTTCCGGCCGTTGACCGTCTCGCAGTTCAAAACGCGACTGGTTGCGGCGCATTCGAGGGAATTCGCGTGGTGCACCACTCCGCGGTTCGTCGTCGGCGTGCAGGCGGGGGATCCGCGGCCGTACGCCGAGCTGCTCGAAGACGTCTACCGGCGGTTTTCGCTGTACTGGTCCGTCCGCGGCCTGTCGCTGCGGCGTCCGGAGTTTCCTCTCGCTGCGATCATCCACACCCAGCGGCCATCCTTCGCGCAGCGATGCCGCGACGATCGTGTGCCGGTCGATGATCACGTTTACGGCTATTACCACCGGCTCCACAACCGCATCATCGCGTTCATTCCGGACGACGATCCGAACGGTCTGCAGACGCTGCGCCACGAAGCCGTCCACCAGCTCGCGTTCAACATGGGACTGCATTCCCGCACGGGAGACCAACCCGAGTGGGTGGTCGAGGGCCTGGCCATGCTGTTCGAAGCGACCTGGGACGCGGCGCGGCGCAGCTCGCGACGGGAACGGGTCAATCCGACGCGGCTGCGCGACTTTCGGGCCATGTCGCACCGGCCGGGATTGCGGGAACTGGTCGCCGCCGACACGCCGTTCGAGTCGCGACCTCTGCAAGCGTACGCCGCGGCCTGGGCCCTGACGTTCTACCTCAGCGAGACGCACAGTCGGGAATACTGGGCCTACCTGCACGAACTGGCCAGGCAAGCCCCCGGCGATCGTCTCGACGGTGAAGAGCGGCTGCGCCTCTTCTGCAAGCACTTCGGCAACAACCTGAAACTGCTGGAGGCGGCTTGGCTGCGGTTCATGGACCGCCTGTGAACGTGACGGCGAACCCGAGATCGCAGCGACCCAGCTCGAAGTGGAGCGGGGCAGAGCACTCGGCGAAGCGGAGCGACGGTCGAGACGCGGGGCGGATCAGCGGTCTTCACCGGCAGCGGCCAGCGTGATGTGCCGAGCGAACTCCGGCCGCGGGTCGGGGAAGTCCGTCCGGAAATGGACGCCGCGGCTTTCTTCCCGCAACGAGGCCGCGGCGATCATCGCGCGGGACACCAGCAGCATGTTCTGCAATTCCCAACCCCGCGGGGAAGCGAATTCGCGCCGACCGGCATACCGCTGCCAGAAATCCACCTGTCGCGCCGCTTCCGACAGATGGTCCGCATTTCGCCGAATCCCCACGTCCCGCCACATCAGACTCCGCAGTGACGCCTCCAGATCGGCGACGTCCAGCTCTTCGTCGTCGTCCCCGTCATGAAATTCCCAGTCGATCGGTTCCACCTGCAGCCGATCGGGTTCTTCCAGAGCTTCCCGCGAAGCAGCGGCTCCCGCGTGCGCCCCGAAAACCAGACCTTCCAGCAGGCTGTTGGAGGCCAGCCGGTTGGCGCCGTGCAGTCCCGAAGAGGTCACTTCACCGGCGGCGAACAGCCCCGGGAGGCTCGTTCGCCCCTCCGCGTCGACCTGCAATCCGCCGATCATATAGTGCGCCCCCGGACGCACGGGAATCCAGTCCCTGGTGATGTCGATTCCGAACTCGGCGCACACACGGCCGATGTGCGGAAACCGCCGCCGGATCAGGTCCGGATCCAGATGGCTCAGGTCGAGATAAACGCAGGGATGTGTCGTCAGCGCCATCTGGTCGGTGATCGCTCGCGCCACCACGTCCCGCGGAGCCAGTTCGGCGTCCGGGCTGTACTGCGGCATGAACCGCTCGCCGCGCACGTTGCGGAGCACGGCCCCTTCGCCGCGTACCGCTTCGGAAATCAGGTACCGCGCTCCACCGGCGATGTACAACACCGTCGGGTGAAACTGCATGAACTCCATGTCCCGCACCACCGCGCCGGCGCGAAAACCCATCGCGTGTCCGTCGGCCGTGGCGATCGGCGGGTTGGTCGTTTCGCGATACAGCCGCCCGGCACCGCCGGTGGCCAGAATCGTCCGCTTCGCCCACACCATGGTTCCACCGGCTGCCGATGTATGCACGAAGGCACCGCGGCAACTCCCCTCGTGGGTCAGCAGATCCACCGTGAACGCTCGCTCCCACGTCCGGATGTGCTCCGCGTCGCGGACCCGCTGGACCAGTGCCCGCATCACTTCCTTTCCGGTCGCGTCGCCCAGCGCGTGCACGATGCGGCGGTGGCTGTGCCCCCCTTCCTGCGTCAACGCCAGTCGTCCGTTCTCTCGGTCGAACTGCGCGCCCAGTGCGGACAGTTCGCGGATGCGTTCCGGTGCCTCCCGCACCACCATCCGCACGATCTGCGGGTCACACAATCCGCACCCGGCGGCCAGCGTGTCGCGTTCGTGATCGGCCACGTCGTCCGACGGATCCAGCACACCGGCGATGCCGCCCTGGGCGTACGCGCTGTTGGAGACGTCCAGCGTGTCCTTGGTGACCACCAGCACGTCCAGCCGCGGGTCGATCTCCAGCGCAGCGCGGATCCCAGCAATTCCGCCACCGATGATCAGCACGTCCGTGAAGACGTGCGACTGACGCTTCGGTCGCATCCGAACCAGATACCGCCGCGGCACAGCAATCCGCAGATCCACCGACATCACACACGGCCTCGATCGAACACGGGTGCCACCACACCGGATGCGGCGCCCCGGAATCGTACGGCATCCCCGCGAGGGTACGGTTTGCCCAACGCATGAACCCCGCCCCGCACGGGACATTCCACGCAGAACCGGTCGGCGGCGCCGGGCATCCGGAGCAGCGCGCCGGGACGGTACGTCCGTCAAATGGTCATCGCGGTGAATCCGCCGTCAACGACCAGGTTCGCACCCACCACGAAGCTGCCGGCGGTGCTCGATGCCAGCAGCAGCACCGCGCCGGCCAGCTCTTCCGGCGAACCGAAACGCCGCAGCGGCGTGTGCCGCATAATCGATTCCACGCGTTCCGGTGTCAGCACCTTGCGGTTCTGTTCGGCCGGGAAGAATCCCGGCGAAAGAGCGTTGACGCGAATCCCGTGTGGAGCCCATTCCCGGGCCAGGTTGCGGGTCAGGTTCAGCACCGCCGCCTTGGATGCCGCATAGGTGAAGACTCGTGACAGCGGCAACTCGGCGCTGACCGAAGCGATGTTGATCACGCTGGCGGCGACGCCGTTGTCCAGCCAGTACCGTCCGAAGACCTGGCAGGCCAGCCGTACGCTGTTGAGGTTCACGTCCAGGATCCGCTGCCACTCTTCATCACTGATTTCCAGAAAGGGCGTGGCCGAGTTGATGCCCGCGCCGTTGACCAGGATATCCGGAGTACGCCCGGCACCGACCAGCCGATCCAGCACGGACTGCAGGTCCTCCCGACGCGTACAGTCGGCGGCCAGGAATTCGGCCGAGCCCCCCTGGGCGCCGATGCGATCGAGGACCGTCCGACCATGCTCGTCGGTCTTCAGGGTCCGGCCGACCACGGCCACGTGGGCTCCGGCCGCCGCCAGAGCCTCGCTGATGGCCCCGCCCAGAACGCCCGTGCCTCCGATCACCACAGCGCACCGCCCGCGCAGCGAAAACAGCGAGGCCAGAAAGCGTTCGGGTGTCGATGGCTGTGCGGTATTCTCGTTCGTTGTCATTGCTGGCCACGTCGATCCTGGTCGTCTGGTGTTGCCGGGTTACTGGCGCAACATCGCGGAAGCTCCGCACAGGTCGCGTTGGGACCCCCGCCGGTCCCGCCACGTCCGTCCGTCGCACGGCCGCAGAATAGCGAACCATCTCGCTGGATGCACCCGGCAGCCGGCAATCGGCTGCGTGGTGGGCGCCGTGATGCGAAGCCGTTTCCAGCCCTGCCGTCGCCACGCTCCTGCGAGCGGCGGGATTGAACGACCGTCGGCAAACGGAAACACTACGCGATCCGCCCCACCGGCGGGGACGACGATTCCGGCAAGGAGCGAAGAATGGACTTTCGACCCCTGATCGAGTTGATCGAAGGGCATCAGCGGTTCGTGATCACCAGCCATGTCCGTCCTGACGGTGATGCGATCGGCTCGGAAATCGCCATGGCGCATCTGTTGGAACGCCACGGTCGCCAAGCCGGCGTCATCAACCCGTCGGCGACGCCCGCCCGATTGCAGTTCCTGGATCCCTCTCACCGCGTGAAAAAGATTCGGGCGGACGTCTCCATCGACGAGGCCGCCGATACCGACGTATTCCTCATCCTGGACACCAGTTCCTGGCAGCAACTGGTGGACATGGGCGAAGTCCTGCGTCGCAGCAAGGCGATACGCGTCGTCATCGATCACCACGCCATCGCCGACGATCTGGACGCGGTCGAGTTCAAAGACACGACCGCACCGGCCAC
>RFHO01000393.1 GCA_003696385.1 Planctomycetota bacterium
CCGGTTTACGACATCGAAGCAACCGCTTTCCGTCGCGCCTTTGCGTTGCCCGATCCGGGATGGATGTGGTCCGTCGACGTTCCGGCGTTCTCGCTGCGTTTTGTCGCGCTGGACCTGCATCACACGCGCGACATCGGCACAACATGGCAATCATGCCACGCCTACGATGCGAAATCGGAACAGTATCGCTGGTATCGGCGAGTGACCGAACAGGCTGCAAATCGCCGAATGGTGACGCTGTACAACGCCCAGAACAACGCGGTCCGCGGCCTGGCGGGCGGTATCTGGCGGCCGCTTCTGAAACGAAACGTCCTGTGCGTCGCGGGATTCGGTCATTTTGCCGAGCGTGCCGAGGCCGACGGCGTGACGTACCTGAACACGTCCCTGATCGGCCGGGGTGATCGCTATCCGGATCCGCGATCGAAGTTTCTGGCCAGCGAAGACAACTACGTGTTGCTCACTGCGACGCGCTCCGCCGACGGCGTCCGCCTGGTCGCTAGCATCAAGAGTCTGGACGGCCGCGTCCTCGACTCGGTCGACGTGACGGGCGGGGCGCGCCAATGACCGGGGCGAAGCGGCGCGATCGTGGTGCCAACGCGCGACGCTTTCCGCTCCGATATGGCCGGTGCGAAAGGTTGTGACACAGCTTTGACAGAAAACGTGCTGTTCCGGGCTGGCTTTCGGAGCCGATGCGGGGTATAGTCTGTGCGTCGTCGGTCGAAGGCCCGTGCATCTTGACGAACCGGATCGCTTTCGGCGGCGGTTGATGCAGCGACCGTTGTCAGGAAGCCGGTGTCAACGACCGACGAGCCTGTGCTCTGTTCGACTGCCCTCTGGATTGGTTGGTTGCGTGTCTGCTCCACAAGACGAGGTTTGGCGGTTGGCTGAGTGGGATTGTTTGTTGGACCTCCTTGTGGGAGACACGGAACATGACGAATATCTACGTCGGAAACCTTTCGTACCGGACCTCTTCTGAAGACTTGCAAGCGGCGTTCGAAAAGTACGGTGAAGTGAGCCGCGCCAACGTGATCATGGATCGCGACACCGGTCGTTCCCGCGGCTTCGGCTTCGTCGAAATGCCGGACGAGGACGCCGCGGCCGAGGCGATCGACGCGTTGAATGATCAGGAACTGGACGGACGCCGCCTGAAGGTGAACGTCGCGCGTCCGCGTGAGTCGCGTCCGCGTCGTTGGTGATTCCTCGGGACCGTATCGTTGCAGAACGTCTTTGGCAGCGGGCTTGCCGCGACACTGTCGTACCGGCCACGGATCCGCCGAACCGTGTGATGTGTACGACCGTGGCGTCCTGGCACAGGTCCCGCGGGCCGGCCGTTCCGCCGCGGCGGGAGCAGCATGAAAAGTTGCAGGCCACCGCGATGGGAACGGCAGGCGTTCTTCAGAGGTGATGGATACGGAATCAGCGGCCGGCTGCTGGAGTCCGTCTCCGGCAGTCGGCCGTTTTTCTTGCAGGTCGCCCCTTTCGTCTTCCGTGCCGAGACTGCTGCCGTCGTTCAAGCGCAGCGCGGTTCGGCGCAGATGGAACGGTCGGCCGGCGCAGAATCAAGGAGTCCGATATGTTTCGTTGCCAGATTTGTGAGCGGGTCGCGCCCGCCGGGACGAAGGCGGAAAGGATTACGGTTGCCAGGCGAAGCAAGACTTATGCCGTTCGCAGTCGACCGGTCGCGCGGCGGCGGGGCCGTCGCGGTTCCAGTGCGCGGAAAATCATCGACAAGGGTGGCGAAGGACACGAAATCGTTCAGGAAGTGATCGCCTGCGAAGACTGCGCGGCCGACTACAAGGCCAAGCAGGCTGCCATCCGGGCGGAACGCGAGGTTGCGCCGGAGGTCGTCGACGAAGAAACCATCGTCGAAGAGGCCGCGGCAGGCCTGGCCGCTGGTGGAGATACCGCCGCGATCTGAATGAGAGCCGCTGTACTCCGTGACATGAATGTGCGTTGCCGCGGTGGAAGCACGGACTTCCGCCGCGGCGTCTGTTTGCGCGGCGTGGTCAATCGGTGGCGTGCACGAGCCGATGCACCGTGCGGATGATGTGCTCTTCGACATTCGGTGACCAGCGGCTCGGTCGGCCATAGTAGATCATCGACGTCTCGCCTTCGTAGCCGCCTTCCTTCAGAACGCGCAGCGAAGGGATGTAGGCGGGTACGTCGTTGGCATACGCGACGATCCACGCCGTTCGCGGCGCCAGCTCGCGTTTCAGACGCAGGGCATAATCGACGACGACTTCTCCGCCGAGCACCACCATACACAGCTCCCCCACGCGAACGACTTGTACGGGATAGGGATACGCTGGCGCCAAACGGCCGTGCTTACGCAGTTCCTGCAACAGCGCGCGGGCCCGGGCCGCTATGTATCGGTTGTCCGACGTGGTGTCCCGCTGCAGTTCCGCTTCGGTGGGCAATCGATCGAAGGCCAGTGGGATTTCTTCGTAGGCGAACCGCAGCGCGGGCGTGAGCCGGCGGAGATCACCCGACAGTGCACGGTCGACCGCATCCGCCATTTCGCGCCCGTACCGTTCGGCGTATTCGACTTTCCGCCGCGGAAGTGGGTTCTGGTCGGCGCCACAGCCGGCGACGAACAGTGCGGTCGCGCCGGGGTGGCGGTGTTCGATTTCGAGTTGCGCGAATCCCGGCCAGTCGCCCGACCACTTGTAGAAGCTCAGTACGGTCGCGTGGCAGGCATAGCCGAAGACGATGGCTTTCAACGAGCCGTCCGGCCGCCGAACGGCCAGCACGGGAACGCTGTGATCGACCGGTCCGCGTAACTGTCCGGCCTCCCGCAGTCGCGGGACGTCTGCCTCGCGGTTGTTCCGGCGGTTGACGGCGAAAGCGGCGTGATTCTCGCCATAGTGCAGCGTTGCGGGCGCCAGGTCGGCGAAGGCCTGGCCAACGGCCCGGACGATCCGCGTGGTCAGGAAATCTGCGTATTCGGCGACGCGGCGTTTTTGTTCGGCATCGAGGAAGTACATCGTCGCCAGGTTACGGCCGACCACGGGGCCGGTGTGCGTGTGCGACGTCGCGAGCGTGATCTGACTGCGCTTCAGGCCGTGGGTACGTTCCAACTGACGACGGATCCGGTCGGAAAGTTCGCGACCGATACCGACCAGGTCGAGTGTGACCAGCACGTACCGCCGCGTTCCATCCTCGAGCACCAGTGCCTTGGCCCACAGGTCGTGGAGCTTGCCTTCGGCCGGTCGGTTCCGCGACGCATAGCCGGACATCCACATCAGTTTGGGCGGCGTGATCACGGCCCGGGCGACGCCCGCCCGCCAGGACGGCGGCGTTGGCCGCGCGGGAGTCGGTCTTTCGGCCGCGACGTGCGCGTTCGCGCCGCTGCCGTGGTGCGCCTCGTCCGCGCACGCAGCGTGCGGCAGCCGAAACGGTATGCACACCGTGATCAGCAGCGCAGCCGACAGTCGAAGCAGGTGTCGAGGCGATGAGGGCGAGCGGTGTGTCATTGGCGTTCCCTTTGCGTTCCAAGAAAGCAGCCTGAGAAGTCCGTCGACCACGATGCATCCGATCGCCGGGACGCGGTGCGCAAGACAGGTACGGCGCCGTCACCACCCTGCCGGTCCGGCGCGGGGTGGGTGGTTCTCAGGGCCGGCCGATGCGCGTTTGCCGATGGTCCAGCACCTGCAGCCCCACCAGTTCGTCTTCGTTGCACAGCAGCAGGACACCATCGCACGGCAGCAGGTGGCCTCCGGACGTTTGACGAAGTCGAAGCGAAACGCGTCGCAGCAGCCTGCCGTGTCGCAGATCGAATCCCATCAGTTCGTCATGCGTGGGCCAGAGTACTTCGGCTCCACAGATGGCACCGCGGCCGTGACCATATGACCGGGGATCGGTCGGCCGGTAGCGCCACAAGACGCGTCCCGTGCGGACGTCCAGCGCCCACAGGCCGCGCCCGCTGACTACGACGACGTCCCGCACGGCTCCCAGGACGTGTCCGATGGAATCGGGAAGGGAGCGTTTCCACAGCAGCGTGCCGTCGATTGCCGAAAGCGCAGCGACGGTGTCCCGTTCGCGACCGACCACGAACACTCTTTGGCAGTGGACGACGGCCGGCAACGGATCGCGCTCACCCAGTCGATAGGGGCGGCGGCGATCGACGAAGCCGGGGGTGGTCGGGGGGCGGCGTGCCGGTGGTCCGTCGGTTGCGGTGATCCAGAGCGGTGTTCCGTCTTGGGCGTCGAGTGCAGCGACCACGCCGTAATCGCTGCGCAGAAACAACCTTCCCGCTGCAAGGCTCAACAGCAGGTGCGACATCACGTTCTGCGTTGGTTCGACGTTGGTGGTTGAACCAACCACGGAGCGCCGCCAGACAAGCCGATGGGTTTGCAGATCCCAGCAGCCGGCCAGCAAACGGGAATTGGGTTGGCTCTGCCGGAACACGCCCCACAACCGCCCGTCATGCACCAGTGGCGTGCCTTCCAGCGCCCAGGACGTCGCCGGTTCACCCAGGGTTTCGTCGGCAAGGTACCAGACGAGCTTGCCTTCGCCACGTTCGAAATCCAGGCCGATCCAGGCGGTCGGCAGATCGAATTCGTGTTCGGCACGAATCGTCACCGGTGCGCCCAGTCGTGCGAAGACGCGTCCTTCCGAAACGTGGAAGGTGAAAGCGGGAAAGCCCGTGAGCCGATTGCGCGCCCGGATCAGAGCTTCCCGGGGCACTTCGGGGTACACGCGGCCATCGGCGCCTTCGCGGTCGCCGAACACGGGGCGTCCGTCGCGGATGCGGAACGCCCTGACGTTCAGCGCGTCACCAACGATCACTGCGTCCCGCCAGGTGATCGGAAAGCAGGCGGGGCGCAGATGCGGCAACGCCGGGGTTCCTCCGGAGACGAACGGAAGCGTTTGCGCGTCCAGCCACAGCGGTTGCCGCCAGAGCACGGGACCGATCACACCCACCTCGGGGTACCATGCGTTGCGCGCGGGCGTCTGGCCGAAGGTTCCGGCGCCAAACCGGGAACGTCGGGCCGGAGGCCAGCTTTGAGCGGCATTCCAGCGTTCGGCGAACGTGGTCTGGGCCGCGTCGTTGCCGTGCAGCAGGCGTTCCGCGCATCGTCCGGCAGCATGGAAATCACCCATGGCCTGCAACGTCAGGGCGAGTCGTCGACCGGCGGAGGCAGATCGACGCAGATCGGGTGGCGCCAGCAACCAGCGGAAGCGTGTCATTTTCGGCGGCGTGGGACCGTTTGGCGGTCGCCGTGTTCCCCCTCCGCGCGGTTCGTCGGCGGCGTTCGCGTCGCCGGCATCGCCGACGCGGGGCGGTGATTGTCGCAGCGTTGCCGAAGCGTTCGGCCGCGGCAGGGCGTGGACGGCGGTGTACCAGTCGTCTCCTCCGAGTGCGAGCCAGAGTTCGAGTGGCGACAGCAATGTGCCTTGCCCCCAGTCGCGGCGAGCCAGCCGGTCGGCGGCCTGGGCCGCGGCACGCGTCCCCCACAGTGTCCGCACGATCGTTCGCAGTGCGTCGAAGTCTCCGGCGCTCGACGCTTCCTGCAAGGCTTGTCGAGCCAACGGCTCGGCAGTGCGGCGATATGCGGCCAGCCCTTCGGGCGGGAGTTGGGCGATGACCCAGGACGCGTACATCCGCACGTTGATGAGCCGGCCTTCGTCGATCGGAATCAGGCCGTCGCCGTTCTCGCGAATCACCTGCCGCAGCAGTCGCGTGGCTTCGTCCCACCGTCTCGCCCGGATCGCTTCGCCCGCCAATGTGAGCCGGCGCACGGCGACCGGTTCGACGTCGACATCGATCCATTCCGGCCGCCGGCCGATCTGCGCGCGAGCCGCGCGCGAGCCGGCGATCGCGACCAACGCAAAGGCGGCAAAGCAGATCGAGCGACATGTCGCGACGCGAAGCGTTCGGCGCGACGCGTGCTCCAGTTGCAAAGGCCGTGACAGCATGACCGCACGTCCCTGGGAAAGCGGAACGGGGCTGGCGGCCGCCGAACCGGTCGGGGTTCGATGACGCACGGCGAACGTCGCGGTCCGGCGTGCAGCATCGCTGCGTTTTCGGAGGCGCAACCGGTGAGCCGGCATTGTGCCACGCTTCGCGCCACGTTCACAAGCGAGCCGAAAGAGACGACGGTCGGGGACGGTCGGCGAGCGGCTCAGGCGGCCGGTCGGACTCCGCTTTGTCGGCTTCGGAAATCGTTCTGTTGCTGGGCGAAGTCGCGGAGCCACATTTCGAGAACGAGTAGCTGATAGACGAGCGTCGCCCAATTGCGGTCGCGCAGGACGCGCCGCTGCACGATCCCGCGGACGAACTCGCGGTCGAGGAACTCACAGACGCGCGGTTGGCCCTGAAGCAGCAGATCGCCGACGATTTCCCGCAAATCGGTTTGCAGCCAGTTCGCCAGCGGGATTTCGAAGCCGCGTTTGCGTCCTGCGATCACTTCCCGGGGAATCAAGCCTCGGTACGCGTCCCGCAGCGGGCTTTTCAGTTGACGGCCGCGCAGCTTCCGGCCCGGGGGTAATCGCAAGGCGAAGTCGGCCAATTCCTGATCCAGCAGCGGTGAACGGGCCTCCAGCGACGCGGCCATCGACGCGATGTCCATCTTCACCAGCAGCGCGCTGAGCAGGTTGATTCGGATGTCGAGGGCGAGCTGGCGGTCGAGACCGCCGGAGGGCAGCCCGTCGAACTGTTCGATCCAGGCTTCGGTTGGATCGCCTCGTTCGCCGCCCCGCCAGTGGCACTGCTTGTCGGCCTCGAGGATGCGATCCGTGGTCCAGACGAGGTATCGCGTCCCGGCGGGACCGGCCAGACCGCGCAGGAAACGCGCCACAAAACCCCCCGGGGAACGACGCCCGGCGAGTTTGCCGAGTTCGCGACCGAGCAAACCGGCCAGGGAACGCGGCAGCCATTGAAATCGCTCGCTGTGTGCGGCGGCCCAATACCGCCGGTAGCCCGCGAACAATTCGTCGCCGCCGTCGCCGTTGAGCACCACCGTGACGTGCTCGCGAGCCAGCCGCGCGATCGCCAGGCTCGGTATGGCACTCGGATCGCCGAAGGGCTGATCGTAGCAGCGGACCACTTGCTCGAGCGTCGGCAGGGGATCGATGCGTAACGGCAAAACCGTGTGCCGAACCCCCAGATACTCCGCCGTCCGCCGCGCGATGGGGGATTCGTCGAAGTCGGCGTCATTCGTCTGGACGGTGAATGTCTGCAACTGCGGTCCGTAGTGGCGCGCCGCTTCGTAGGCCACGACCGTGCTGTCGACGCCTCCGGAGAGGAACACACCCAGGGGGACGTCCGATCGCAATCGGAGCCTCGTGGCGTCGCTCACCAGTTGCCGGGTGCGAGCGAGAATCTCGGGATAATCGTCGTGGCATTTCGGCTCGAAACGGGGTTGCCAGTAGCTTTCGACCGACAGTTCGCGTCCGTCGAACGTGGCCAACGAGCCGGGCGGCACGGCAAAGACGTCGCGAATGATCGTCCGCGGCTGAGGCACGCAGCCGAGCGAGAGATAGTCGGAGATGGCGCGCGGATCCCTTTCCCAGCGACCTCCGACGGCCGCCACCAGAGGCATCAGTGCCTTCAGTTCACTGGCGAACGCCAGGCCGCCGGACGGTGTGCGCGCATAGTACAGTGGTTTTTTTCCGAACCGGTCGCGGCCCAACAGCAGTCGTCGGCGCGGCGCGTCCCAGATGGCGAACGCATACATTCCGCGGAGGTCCGAACACAAATCGGCTCCCCGTTCCTCGTACAGATGCGCCAGGACCTCGGTATCGCTCTGCGACCGGAACTCGTGGCCGGTCCCTCGCAGGCGGACGCGCAGTTCACGGTAGTTGTAGATCTCGCCATTGCAGACCACCGCGACGCGACCGTCTTCATTGAACTGGGGCTGTTTGCCGGTCTCGAGGTCGATGATGGCCAGCCGGCGCATGCCGATCGCCACCGGTGGCCGGATCAGCAGTCCGTCGTCGTCCGGCCCGCGATGCCGCAGCTTTCCCAGCGCGGCTCGCATGACGGATTCGGATGGCAGTTGCGAATCCCAGATGCCAAGGATGCCACACATGGTTCGAGTCTCGGAAAGCCGTGTGCGGTGACGTGGCGCCCGGCGTCAAGCGGCGGGAGCGTCCGCGCCGTCCTAGCGCGTGAAACCGATATAGAAACTGAATACCTGCGTGGTGTCGGTGCTTTCCCTAGCGATCGGGATGCTCCAGTCCAGTGCGATCGGGGCGGGACCCATTGCAGGAATCGTCAGCCGCAGACCGGCGCCCACGCTCACCCGGAATGCGTCCAGGCGGATGTCCGAATCGATGGTGCCGGCGTCGGTGAACACGACCGCGCTGATCATTTCGTCGGCGGTGAGGGGGAACATGTACTCGGCGCCGGTGAGGAACAGAAACTGCCCGCCGACGCGGACCGCCCCCTGCACGGGACCGACACCGCGGAACGCGAAGCCGCGGAACGACTGGAACCCGCCGGCGAAGAATCGCTCGAAGACCGGCGTGTCGTCGCCCGTCCAGCCGGCGGTGGCGCGGATGGAAAAGATGTGTCGGCCACCCCCGTCGGGACGCATATAGGTCGTGAAGTATTGGCGCCCTTCCAGTTCGAACTTCGGATACTGAAAATCTCCAAACGCCTGTTCGTAGCTCGCCTGCAGGAAATGACCTTCGGCGGGCAGGAAGGGGGCGTCGCGTGTGTCGTGGGCGGCACTGATACGGACGGACGAGAGGAAATTGTCACCGACGGCTTGCAGGACGATCGGCGGCGTGGGGCTGTCCGGGTTGCGCAGTCGTACGTTCTCGAGTCGAAACGCCGCCGTCAGCGACCATTCCCGCGTCATCTGTCGCCCCACGCTGATCCGGCCGCCCAGGCGGTCTTCGTCCCAGTCGGGGTAGAAGCGGTTGAAATAGAAGCCACTGACGCCCAGGCTGAAGTCGGTGTCCAGGAAATACGGGTCGGACCAGGCGACCAGGTAGCGGCTGACGATGTTTCCCGGAACCGCTTCCAGGCGGAACCGCTGACCGGCACCACGCCAGGCGCGGCCATTGATGATGTCATCCCAGCTACGGGGGAACCGCGTGATGTCGAAGTTGTTCTCTTCCAGGACGATCGATCCGATCACGCCCGCGTTGCTGTTGACGCCGACGCCGAACATCAGCCGGCCGGTCTGGGTTTCCGTCACATAGACGTCCAGATCGACTTCGCCACGCGGTTCGACCGTGGTTCCCGGTGGTTGGCCGAGTGCTCGCCCGAAGGGGTCGCCGTATGGGTTGGCTTCATAGATCGGATTCGGCGCGGTCGGGACGGGTGTCGGTTCGTTCTGTCCACGGATGACCGGCAGTGCGCCGGCGTCGCCGTTTCGTGCCGTCCCGATGTTGCCGGATGCGCTCGCCGGCGGGACGGTAGCGGCGGAGGCCAACCTGTCCGGTGCCATGACCAGTGAAGGCGTGGTGAGGCTGACGAACGGCGGAAACGGCTCCGGAGGAAAGGCGGGGCGCGGAAAAGTCGGCCCGACCACACGTGGTGGGACGCGCCGTTTGGCTGTCGTTTTCGAGGCGTCGTCACCGCTGCGGACCAGCGGTCGCGAACGAATCGTTCCGTCGTCCGGTGGATGAAATGTGGCGGACGTTCGCCGCCGTCTCCTGTGCCGTACGGCAACGAGGCGCGCGTCCACCGTTTCCGCCGGACCGGCGATACGACCGGCCGGCAGTGACGAAGATGTCATTCGGCCGCCGTGGCGTTCAGGGGATGTCGCGGGGATCGGCGTTGCGCGGACCGTCACAAGACGTTCGATGCCGCCGGTCTGGCCGCGAACCAGTGGCACCGGCGCCTCGGTGGGTTCGACGCGTTTGACTTCGATTCGCGGTCCGCGGGCGCCCCGGTCGAAGATCTGGCCCTCCAGACGCCGCTCGCTGCGACGGATGAGTTCCGGATCGGCCAGGTCACCCGGCGAGATCAGGATCCGATTCAGAACGACGGTTTCGCGTGTGTGCGGATTGTCTCCCAGGATATGTACGTTGATCCGACGGATGGTGTGCACTTCGTCTTCGTCGATCTTGAAGATCACGTCGACCTGGCCGGGTTGTTCGAGGAACCGGGGTACGGCGTCGATGGTGGCGAACAATCGGCCTGTTTCGCCATACATTCGCCGCATGCGGTCCACGTCCATGTTCAGCAGCCGAGCATTGAAGTACTCGCCCTCCTTCAGTTTCATGCCGTCCGTGAGTTGGCCCACCGAGAAGACCTGATTGCCTTCGAACTCGATCCGCCGCACGACGTAGCGGGGACCTTCGTCGATGACGTAGTGAATGTGGACGTCCGAGACGCCTTTCTTGAGTGGATTCCAGTTCGAACGGGATTTACTGACTTCATAATCGATACGCACGTCGAAATAGCCGAGGTTGTTGTAATAGCGGGTCAGCGCCGCGATGTCGTCCTTGATGGTGTCCGGTTTGAAGACACCGCCCAGAATTGGCAGTCCGAGCAGCGCACGCTTCGTCTGCAGCTTCGTTTTCAAAATGGCGGAGCTGATATGTTCGTTGCCGCTGAAGCTGACCTTGCTGACGATCAGCTTCGTTCCTTCTTCGATTTCGAAGATCACGTCGCGGTCCTGGGGCGAGTCGCCTTTGATCAGTCGGACTTTGGCATCGGCGAAGCCTTTTTCGCGGTAGTATTCGACGATCCGCCGAGCGGCCTCGCGGTTGATCGAGACATCGTACGGGCTGCCCGGTTCCAGCCCGGTCAGTGCCTGCAGGTGCTTGGTCTTGATCAACTCGTTACCGCGGAATTCCACATGGCGTACTACGGGACGCTCGAGGACGCGAAACACGAGCACGTCACCGCCGTCGACGTGACGAAACACGGGTTCGACGGAGAAAAACCAGCGTGTGGCATACAGCCGGCGGAGGTCTTCTTTGATTTCCTTGTCGCTGACCGGCCGTCCCGGGCGGGTTTTGATTTTCTCCAGGATGGCGTCACGGGGGATGGTGCGATTGCCTTCGACTTCGATGCGGACAATCTGACGCGTTTTTTCGCGCCGATCCAATGCGGCCTGGAGCGGATCGCTGAACTCCGGATCCGCCGAAGGCAGCGGCAATAACTGCGGTTCCTCCGTGGGCGTCTGCCCGCGTACCGTCATCCCGGAAGAGGCGGGCACCGGTTCGGTGTGCGTGAACCAACTGATCGGCGCGGCGCAGCCGCAGAGCCAGGTCGCGATGACCAGCAGTCCCAGGGCGCAGCGGCGAGCGGTCGGGGACGAAACGGCCGCGATCGACGAACGCCGCGCGCAGGCAAACCGGGATATGCCGGACGGGAGTCCCTTCCCACCTGTCACGCATGGTGGCCGGGTGCCCTTGATGACACCACGCATAGGAGATTCTTTCGTTTCCTGTCGATCGAGTTGCAGAGGGGAGGCTGGAAAGGCGAGGACAGACGGCGCACAGCGATCGCGCCCACGGGGGCGTACCATTACCGCAATATCGTGCCGCGGGCAATACGTGTTTTGCCCGGGCTGCGCGGCTCATGGGCGATGGTGGCGCACGGACCCGAGCCGCGACGCCGCGAAGCGTTCGAGGTGCTGTGGCCGGCCGCGGCCATGTGGTGGCTAGCGTGCCGTCGTTCGGGAGAATGTGCGGGCAACAGCGGCTGCTGCGGAAATCGGTGGAGACGGCCGAGGCGCAACAGAAAACCGCGGTCCCAGGCCGCGGTTTGTGCTCGGTCGCGTCGAAGAAAATGCGTCAGGAGCCGTTTGCGCAGCGGGAAACGTTCGCCGAACGAAGCGCTCGAGTTGTGAAGCAGGCGGCGCCGGAGTTCGTTCTTCCGGGAACGCGCCGTCAGACCGCTGTTTCGGCGTCCTTGCGCTTCATTTCGTCATGGATGACCGGATGCCAGCGCGCGTCCCGTTCTTCCGGGCGGCGATAATTGCGCCGGGCCCACGTCCGCAAGCGGATTTCCTCGATCAGGTCGATGTACTCGTCCGTCTTGTCGATCTGCGGCGGCAACTGTTGTTCGGCCAACGTTGTGTCTCCCGTTACGATGCCAGTGAATGCCGGCGCCGCGCCGGCGGAATCTGTTGTTCAAACCACGTGGCGCGGATTTCCGCACGGAGACCTCGGGGGACGCCGTGCAGGCGTTGCCGGACAAGCCCGTTGGATCCGCGCAAGCAGGTGGCTGTTCGGAGTGATTCAGCTACGACGAGCGTGGCGTGGCGACCGTCGTGCCGGAAGCGCGTGTGGGGGGAGTACTGCGATTCCGCGGCGGCGTGCTGCAGGCGCCGGGAGGGCCCGACGGAGGCGAGGGCCACCCAGTCCGCTGACGGTGATCGGGCTCCAACGCGGTACGCAGTACTTGCAACGAATCTCGTACGCTGTGGGCGGAAAGATTAGCCAAACGGCGTCCGTCATCGCAAGATGTCCTTTTTTGAATGGCGAAATCCCGCGCAGATCGCTCGTGGAAGTATCGATTGTGCAGTCTGGGGACTTCGCGCAATCCAGCCGGTGGGGTGTTCCGCGGATGCCGGTCGGGCGTTGTGTGCGTCGGCCCCGGTCGTTCCACGCAGTCCGTACGCTTCCTCGGTTGGGACACCGGCGGTCGAAAGTATGATGAAGACGTCCGTTCGGGGTGCCGACGGCCGCAGATCGAAGTCAAGGTACGAATGCCGTCGTCCGCGGAGCGAGGCATGGCGGAGGGGCAGGGTGTGACACGTCGGATTCCCGGACGCACGCGGTTTGTGACGGTCGCGTTTCGCGTTCGGGAATGCCGTGTGAGGGAGGTACGACGATGAGAAAACGACGCTCGGCAGTGCGACAGGCCCGCTTGTGGGGGCGGAATTCGGACGGTGACCGGTCCGTCCGGCGCGTCACGGGCGTGGGTCGAGAATCGCGGCGGCACGAGCGTTCGGATGGCCCTTCGGACCGGCACGGCCCTGGTGGAGCACCGCGTCGTGCGGGCGCCCGTTGGCGAATGCGGCTCGTGTTCGTCCTGACGCTGCTTCTCGGCGGCATGGTTTGGTCCTTTCCGCAGTGGTGTGCGGGGCGGCCGCCCGATTCGCCGTCCTCGCCGGAATCGCGCCAGAACTCCGCGACGGACTCACCGCCACCGGTGGTCGACGGCCTGATCGCCGACCACAGTCGCTTACTGTACTACGTTGGGGCCGATGGCCGCGCGCATCCGGTGACGAATCGGGCCGAGTGGGACCGGCGGAAGCGGCAGATTCTTGAGGGCTTTCAGCGCGTGATCGGTGAACTGCCGGATCCGCGTCCGCGACCGCCGCTGAAGCTCCGCGTGACCGCCGAAATAC
>RFHO01000054.1 GCA_003696385.1 Planctomycetota bacterium
CGGAAAGCTGTCCAACAGCCGCCCGAATTTCGCGTACCGCTTCGGAGACCGGCGCCTCGGCCCTCCGTTTCACTCGCATCGCCCGTCGAAGAACACGAGAATGATCGACACATCACCATCGACGCCGGTCGCGGCGCAGTGCCGCTCGCCCGCTGCGCCGACCCACACCTGATGGGGAGACGCCGTCATGGCATCCGGCGGAGGCCCCGTTCTGTCGTTCGAACTTCGACAAGACGTGTTGTACGTGCGGTTGCCGGCGGAAGTCGCCGATTGGGAAACCGCCCGAGAGGCGGTGCAGCAACTGCAATCGCTCGTGCGCACACACAGCCCGAACGCGCTGGCCGTGGACTTGCAGGAAGTGCTGCACATGCAGAGTGAGTTGCTGGGAGTGCTCGTCGCCATCGCCCGCGACGCGGTGGCCGCCGGCGGGTACGTCGAACTGCAGAACTGTCCGAAAGCGCTGCGCGAAGTTCTACGCGTGACCCGCGTGCAGTCGCTCTTCCGCATGCCCGACGCCGCGCCCCAGCCTTCCCGACCGGATGCTCCGCCGTCCGCCGCCGATGCGGCTCCCGATGAAAACACGATGGTCTGACCCGCATCGGCAGGGGGCGGCGACGAGAGACCACTGCATCCCGGCATACGGCCGACGCCCAGGCCCGGTGCGGAGGAGTTCGCCGAACCGGTACACTCCGGCTGCGGTGCAAACTCCGAGCATCTCCTGCAAAGAAGTGTGCGATGTCCCCGAAGAAAGACGTTCCCCCCTGCCTGTTGAACCTCGACAAGCCGCCCGGGCCGACGTCCCGGACCGTCGTCGACCGCGTCGTCCGGGTGACCGGTTGCCGAAAGGTCGGCCATGCCGGAACACTCGACCCACTGGCCACCGGCGTATTGGTCGTGTGCGTGGGACGCGCCACGCGGCTCGTCCCGTTCGTCCAGCAACTTCCCAAACGTTACCGCGCCGTCTTTCGATTCGGCCTGACCAGCCCGACCGATGATGTAGACGGGCCCGTCGCCGAGCTGCCGGAGGCGCCGGTGATCGACGAGTCCCGGCTGCGGGCCGTGCTGCCCGCCTTCGTGGGGCGGATCGAACAGGTGCCTCCGGTGTATTCAGCCGTGAAGATCGACGGACGGCGTGCATACCAGAAGGCACGCAGCGGGAGAACCGTCCTGCTCGCTCCCAGAACGGTGACCGTTTACGATCTGCGACTCGTCCGGTTCCACTATCCCGACTTCGAACTGGAGATCTGTTGTAGCGGAGGCACGTACGTGCGCGCTCTGGGACGCGACATCGGCAAATCCCTGGGCACGGCGGCAATCATGGTCTCCCTGACCCGCACCGCGATCGGCCCGTTTCGCGTAGAGCAGGCCGTGCGGCCCGAGGGACTGCAACCGGAAGCGTGGCAGGACCATGCGCTGCCTCCGGCGGCCGCCGTGCCACACCTGCGTCGCTTCGAAGGTGATGAAACCGTGCTCCGTGCCCTGCGCCACGGCCAAGCCGTTCCGATGGATCGCCTTCGGCCGTTGCCGCCGCCGATACTCGACTGGGCACCGCCGGGATGGCAACCCCCCGAAGACGTGTCCGCGGTGTTCGACGACGCCGGCAGGCTGGTGGCGCTCGTCCGCCACCAGCGGTGGCGATTCCAACCGTGCCTCGTGCTCGACTGAATGTCCGCGGACGTCCATGCCAACACACACGCGAGCCCCCGACGACCGCCGCGGCAAGCGATCCTTATTTCTCGGCACGACGAACCGATGAACACGACGAACGCTTCCGATCCGGCCGACGAACAACTTCTCGATCCCCCGGAACTTCGCGTCTGCGCCCGCGACGCGGCCGGCACGCTGCACGAGGAAACCATCCCCGGGTACGCCTCCAACGCCGCCGTCCGATGGGCCGTCGGCCGCCGACTCCGATCGGTCCGCGTCCAACTGGCGCATTCGTGGACCTGTCGTCCCGGCCCGTTCCGAAGCCTCGCCCTTGAATCACCCGAGCCCCCCAGCGCGGACGCGGATGTCGTCCCTGACGTGACCGCCGAACGACCGCCGATCCGCGAAGCCGCCTCGGCGGCGGGTTCCCCCCACACCGCCGCAGGTCCGTCCGCCACTCCCGCCCGCACACCGGCGGACGACTCGGTGGCAACATCCCGACGGCGATCGGCCGCGACCGCATCATTCGGCCTCTCTTCCATCGAGTGGCTCGAACTGGCCACAACGGTGGAAGACGCGCTGGTCGACGAGCTGCCCCTGCCGGAGGCGCTGCGACTGTCCGCCGAAGAGGCACCATCGCGCGGAACGCGGCGCGTGCTCAGGGCACTGGCGGAGGATCTGGAACTGGGCAGGCCACTGGCCGCGGCTCTCCGCCGTTTACGCACCCGCACGGCCCGCGAACTGGCCGTACTGGTGGAAGCGGCGTCGGCACCGCACGGCTCCGAGGGTTCCCCGCCATCATCGGCCGCACGCACACCGCGCGTCGATCAGTCCCTTGTCGGGGACGCCAGTGAACCACCCGGCGACGCTGCTGCATCCAGCACACTGGCCCGACTGATCACTGACTATGTGGCGCAGGAGCAACTGACCCGGGCGATCGGTCGCGAAATCTGGCTCACGCTGCCCTATCCGTTGCTGGCGATCCTTGGAGCGCTGGCACTGTTCTTGTGCCTGTCGTGGTTCGTTCTGCCGTCCTTCACGGCGATTTTCCGCGATTTCGGCACCGAACTGCCCTTCTTCACGGCCGCCGCCATCTCGGCGGGACAGGTGCTGCGGGAGCACTCGATCGAGCTGCTGGCCGTGCTGGCCGGTGTCGTCGTGCTGTTCGTCGTCCTTTTCCGAGCAGCCATGCGGATGCCGTTCTGGGTGCATTGCCGCGATCAGATTCCGGTCATCGGCAGCGTCCCCCGAAACCTCTCGTATGCCCGGTTCTGCAACGCGCTGGCCGGCCTGGTCGCCGCCGACAGCCCGTTGCCCGTCGCGCTCCGTGCCGCCGCGGAAGTGAGCCGTAACGCGGCACTCCGTCGGTCGTGCGGCGAATTGGCCGAGCGGGTCGAATCGGGCGCGCCCGTCGTGGACGCGATCCACGGGCTGTATCCGCCGCTTCATGCGGACCTGGCGGTCCCGCTGAGCTGGGGACGGGATCAGGCCGGTCTCGTCGCCGCACTCCGCGCGGCCGCGGCCCTGTTCGCCGTCGAAGCGAGGATCCAATCCGCGCTGCTGGTGGTGTTTCTGGAGCCGGTCGTCATCGTCGTCGTCGCAGTCGCGGTCGGCCTCATTCTGATCGGGCTGCTGTTGCCGTTGCTCAAACTGCTGAACGGACTCGCGTGAACCGGCCGTTCCCCCTGCGGTGCGGCGGCTCATCGCCGCGGCAGCGTCGCATCCGGCACCGGCCGGAAATGCCTCGCGGACGACTCTTGCGTACGCTTCTGCCGTGAAACGGCCACCGGCGGCCGCCGCTTTTCCGGTCGCTTGCAAGCGGAAAACCTTTGTGCCATAGTTCCGCTCTTCAACGTGCCACGATACGGCTGCGGTCGGCAAGTACCCCGACTTCAGCCTGTGGGTTCCCTTGCACGGCCACCGCGGGGCGAGGCCGGTTTACGTGAGTTCCGGCTCTCGGGAGCGAAGCTTCGGCCGCTGCACGCCGGGCCTCTGCCGGCAGGCGACAGTCGGTGCTCGGGCCGTGCGCAGGGCCCTCTTCGATTTCTGTCGCGCCGTCGCCGTATGGTCCCTCGGACGGATCTCGCTGCCGCTGTGGGGCCGGCGCGAACACCGCCGCATCCGGCCGTCGGACCGACGCAATCCGATGCCAAACACCTTCCCGGGAACGGCATGATGTTGCTGGCTGCCCACAACCTGAGCGAGTTCTTTCGGGAAACCTGCCGCTTTCCCGGCTTCTGGCCGGAAGTGCTGGCGGCCGTGGTTCATGCGGTTCTGGTGGCCGCCTTTTTCGGTCTCCCGGCCGGTGTGTTCATCTGGGCGGAGCGGAAAATCGCCGGCCGCATTCAGGACCGGCTGGGGCCCACCAGGACCGGCGGCCGGTTCGGATGGCTGCAGTCGCTGGCCGACGGCATCAAGCTGCTGCAGAAAGAAGATCTGATTCCCGGCGACGCGAACGCCCCACTGTTCCGGCTCGCCCCCTACCTGGTTGTCGTGGCGTCGTTTTCGGCCTACATGGTGCTCCCCTTTTCCGACGGCTGGGTGGCCGTCGCCAGCAAGGTGGGGGTGTTTCTGATTCTGGCGCTGATGTCGTTGGAAGTTTTGGGGGTGATCATCGCCGGTTACTCGAGCGGTTCGAAATGGGCCCTGTTCGGTGCCATGCGGGAAGCGGCTCAGATGGTCAGCTACGAAATTCCGATGGCCATCTGTGCTGTCGTCCCGATCGTCGCGGCCGGAACATTGGACATGGTCGAACTGGGACGGATGCAGACGGGTGGGTTCTGGAACTGGCTGATCTTCCACGATCCGTTCACGTTTCTGGCATTCTTCTGCTATTTCGTCTGTGCGACGGCCAGCTGCAAACGGGCTCCATTCGATCTTGCGGAAGCCGAAAGCGAATTGGTCGCAGGCTTTCTCACGGAATACAGCGGCATGCGGTGGTCGTTTTTCTTCCTGGCCGAGTATGCCAGCATGTTCGCCGTGGGCGGCATCGCCACCTACCTGTTCCTCGGCGGGTGGGACATCGGGCTGCCGATCATCGAGGCGCTGGGGTTGAAGGCTCCGGGAGCCAGCAGTGCATCGATCTATCTGGCCAACCTGATCGGCATGTTCGTGTTCCTGGCCAAGGCGACCACCGTGGTTTTCGTTCAGATCTGGGTCCGCTGGACGTTGCCTCGGCTGCGGATCGACCAGGTGATGACCACGTGCCTGAAATACCTCGTTCCGATCAGTTGCTTTCTGTTCCTCGGTGCCGCCCTGTGGCCACTGGCCATGGCGGCCGGAGGCGGGCGATCGCACTGGGGCGATCCGCCGGCCGTCCGCCGGCTGGACAGTGCATCGGCGGTCCAACCGGTGCAAACGCCTCTGGCCTTGGACGAGCAGGAGGGAGCGGGTCGGCGATCGCCATGAGCAGCTGTGTCAGCAGTTTCCCGAGAACGTGGGATTCGTCTCGCGAAACTTCCGCCCCTCGGTTCGCTGGCGAGGACCGCGGTGATGGCACCCTTGGAGCACGGATATGACGGGCAGTGAGATTCTGTTCCTGCTGGTCGCCCTGCTGGCCTGCGGCGGCGCCGTCGGTGTGGTCATCTGCCGGCAGGTCGTCTGGATGGCCGTGTGGCTCATGATCTCGCTGGCCGGCGTGGCGGGGCTGTTTTTTCTGCTCAGCGCCGACTTCGTGGGCGCGGCCCAGCTGCTGGTCTATGTGGGCGGCACCGTCGTTCTGCTGATTTTCGGAGTCATGCTGACCGGCAGCGCACCGGCGCTGAAGATCAAGACGTCCGTGGCGGAGACGCTCGCCGCCGCCGGTGTCGGTGTCCTGCTGCTGGGCGTGCTGTTCGCCACCGTGTGCCACGTGAACTGGTCCGGCGCGGCGCAAACGGTTTCGTCCGAATTGCAGACGAACCGGTCGCTGGCCGACTCTCCGTTGGAGAATGGCACCGTCGGCCCGCTGGGACTGGCGCTGCTGGGTCTGCGGGCCGACCGCAGCCTTGCCGACCGAGCCGCTCCCGGCAGTGCCGCCGGCTACCTGCTGCCGTTCGAGATCGTGTCCGTGCACCTGTTGGTCGTACTGATCGGTGCAGCGTATCTCGCGCGAGCGAAGCGGCGTCTCGCCCGGGAATCGACACCGGCCGAGGAGGTCGTGAGCTGAATACCGCTTCGCGGCCGAATGCAGCCGCGTGACTCCCCGGGGAACCGGTTCGCCGAAGAGTGGAGCGTCGAGATCAAGGGGCCGGTCGGATGGCGGCCGGCATGCGTTTACGCGACCGGAGTCGCCGACTTCGAGGAGACAGGCATGGAAACGACCGCATCCGTGATAGGCGTGCAGCATTATCTGCTGGTTGGTGCCGTGCTGTTCGTATGCGGTCTGATCTGCATGGCAGGCAAGCGCAACGCCATCGGCGTACTCATCGGCGTGGAATTGGTGCTCAACGGCGCGAATCTGAACCTGGTGGCGTTCGGTCAGTTCACGCCGCTGGGGCTGGACGGCCAGTTGATGTCGCTGTTCGTCATCGTACTGGCGGCGGCGGAGGCCGCGGTGGCCCTGGCCATTGCGCTGAACTTTTACAACGCCTTCGTTTCGATCGACGTCGACCGGGGACATACGTTGAAAGGTTGAAGGCCTGCTGCCCTGTTGCCGCCCGCGCCACAGTCGGTTTCGCGTTCTGCCGGATCCGGCGTCATCGGGCGGTCGCTGGGGCAACCGTCATGCCGACGATTTGGGGCCAATAGCTCATGCACACTGATATCGGTACCACATTGGCCACCTTGCTGGCGATCGCCTGGCTGTTGCCATTGGCGGGGTTCGCCGTCGAGATTTTCGGCGGATACCTGTGGGGGAGACTCAGCAAGACGGCCGCCTACATCGCCGTCGGCTGCATTGCCACCGGTTTCGTGTGCAGCGTGGCGGCGCTTCTGATCTGGGGTAACGCCACCGGCTGGTCCGCACTCTCGTCACAGGAGCACCACGCAGCGGCAGCCCACTCCGACGGGGTCACTCTGCCGCCCGCGGACGACCGTCGCCCCGACGTGGCGGCCCGCGGCCAGAATCCCGCCGAGCATGCAGGCAGCGCCGCGGCGGCGGACTCGCCCGCCCACCCGGGCTCGGCTGACCAAGACGACGAACACGCCGCAACGGCCGAAGATACGGCGGCACACGCGGCGAACCACGACGGTTCACCCGCACATGTCGCGGGGGAGCACCGCGCCACTGGGACCAGGGCCTACTCGGGCGTGTTTTACACGCTGGCCATGTTCGGCGACCTGGTGGTGACCATCGACTACTACATCGACAGCCTGACGCTGGTCATGTTCGTGATGGTCACGTTTATTGCCACGTGCATTCACATCTTTGCCATCGGCTACATGTCCGATGAACTGACGTTGGACTATGTCGACCACCACGCCCACACCGCCGACGGCAAGCACGTGCATCGTCCCGGGCGGTTCTACCGCTTCTTTGCGTACATGTCGCTTTTCTGTTTTTCGATGCTGGGGCTGGTCCTGGCTGGCAACATCTTTCAGGTCTTCGTGTTCTGGGAACTGGTCGGCCTGTGCAGCTACCTGCTGATCGGCTTCTACGTCGAGCGGAAGTCGGCGACGGATGCGGCGAACAAGGCGTTCATCGTCAATCGCGTCGGCGATTTCGGATTCATCGTCGGTCTGATGGTGATCTGGACGGCACTGGGCACGTTCCGCTTCGGGGAGACGGAGGTCTGCGGACGACGCGATCCGGGCATCTTTCAGATGGTTCGCGGCGACGATGGTCGGCTGTTGAAGACGGAAGACGGAACGGCGGTGCTGCTGCGGACCGAACGCGACGCCCACGGGCGTTGGCAGGTCGCAGCCGCCGGGCAACAGCGGACGATCCCATATGTGTTGTTGGTGCTGGCCGGCTTCGGCGTCTTCTGCGGATGCGTCGGTAAAAGCGCCCAGTTCCCGTTGCAGACCTGGTTGCCGGACGCCATGGAAGGCCCCACACCGGTTTCGGCGCTGGTGCACTCGGCGACGATGGTGGCCGCAGGCGTCTACCTTGCCGGACGCTTCTTTCCGGTGTTTACGACCGACGTGCTGCTGATCATCGCGTACGTCGGTTGCATCACTCTGTTTCTCGCCGCCACGATTGCCGTCGTGGCCACGGACATCAAACGTGTGTTGGCCTATTCGACGATCAGCCAGCTGGGGTACATGATGCTGGGCATCGGCGTGGGCGGCTGGGGAGCCGGCCTGTTTCACCTGGTCACCCACGCGTTCTTCAAGAGCCTGCTGTTTCTCTGTTCCGGCAGTGTCATCGTCGGATGCCACCACGAACAGGATATGTCCCGGATGGGCGGCCTTCTGAAGAAGATGCCGATCACGGCGCTGACGATGCTCGTCGGCGTCATTGCGATATCCGGCCTGGCCATTCCGGGATTGATTGCGTTCTCCGGCTATTACTCCAAGGACGCCATTCTCGCCACAGCCTTGGCCTATGCCGATCACAATCCGCTGCACTTTCCGCTCTTCGTCGTGCCCCTGCTGACGGCGGGGATCACGGCGTTCTACATGTTTCGGTTGTGGTTCTACACGTTCTGCGGCGAGCCGCGCGATCCCGAATTGCACGCGCACGTGCACGAGTCGCCCGCGGTGATGACCGGCCCCCTGATCGCCTTGGCGGTGCTGGCGGCCTTCTGTGCCGTGGGCGGAGAAAACGGTGTTCTTTACCGGCTCATCTGGGGCAGTGCCCCGGAGGGGTTGGCGGCGGGTGTTCCCGCCGCGGTGGGTAATGGTCTGGCGCTCCCGTCCACGCACGCGGTCCACGAGGTGCATTCTCGGGCCGGAGCGCTGGGGCTGCTCCTGGCCGTGGCGGGAACGTTGCTGGCCTATGTGATCTACGTCCGGCGGCTGCTGGATCCGGCCGACATCGTGCGTCAGTTCAAACGATTGCACGCGTTTCTCGTGGAGAAATGGCAGTTCGACAACGTTTACGACGCCGTCTTCGTGCGGCCGGTTCACGTAGTCGCCGGATGGTGTGCCGCTTTCGATCGAGTCGTCCTGGATGGGATCATTCACGCGTCGGCCCGCGCCGCCGTGACGGTTTCCCGCTGGGATCGGCTGTTCGATGAGGGTTTCGTGGACGGTTTGGTCAACCTGCTGGCGGACGTCGTATACCGCTTCGGAGCGTTGCTGCGCGTGGTCCAGACGGGGCGGTTGCGACAGTACGTCGTCTTCCTGGCATTGGGAGCGCTGGCGCTGTTCGTGCTTCTGGCGGCTTTTTTCCCGGGAGCATGACGGTACTTCGAGCGTCTCCTTCGCGTGCCGGGGAGGATTGCACCATACGAACAACGTGAATACCGGGAACCGGTGCGTCTTTCGGGACGAGATTCGAGGCAAGAGGCATAAACAATGAGCCCGACGGTGTTGTTGAGTCTGATCGTTTTCCTTCCGGCGCTTGGGGCACTTCTGCTGCTGTTGTTCGACCGCAAGGCCGAAGAGGCCATGCGGTACTTTGCCCTGGTGATCACGGCCGCCACGTTCGTCCTGACTCTGTTCCTGCTGGGACAATTCGACCCGGCCGACCCCGGAATTCAACCGGTCACCGAACAAGGTCGCGGAGTCGCCGTGGCATGGATTCCGGACTGGAACATCTATTACCGGCTGGGGTATGACGGCATCAGCATGCCGCTGGTGTTGCTGACCAGCTTCATCAGCCTGCTGGCCATGCTGGCGTCCTGGAGCATTACCAAGCTCGTCCGCGGCTACCTGATCCTTTTCCTTCTTCTCGAAACCGGAATGCTCGGTGTCTTCCTAGCCTTGGACTTCTTCCTGTTCTACGTCTTCTGGGAAGTGATGCTGCTGCCGATGTACTTCCTGATCGGCATCTGGGGAGGTCCGCGGAAGGAATATGCCGCGATCAAGTTC
>RFHO01000394.1 GCA_003696385.1 Planctomycetota bacterium
CCCCTCTTCCGACCGGGCAGCTTGGCACGCTGTTCGGGAGTGAGCACTTCCGCGATCTTTGCCCGCATTTCCCTGGTCAGCTCGGCGATCTGCTTCTGGATTTCCGCGACCTGCTTCTTTTGGTCCTCGGTAAGTCCGGCGGCTTCTTCGGCGGCCTTCAGCGCCTCCTTGCCTTTCTTACCCTCGGCCCGCGCCTTTTTGAGCGCTTCTGCACGTGCCTTGCGCTGCTGCGGGGTAATGGCTCCCGCGAGCTTCTTTCGCAGCTCGGCCAGTTTCGGCTGATAGTCTTTCGCGATCGCTCGGATCTTCTCTTTCTGCTCGTCTGTCAACGTTTCGGCAACGGATTTCGGCACCAGCTTCTCGACCGCGACGGCGGCCGGCTTCTTCTTGCCAGCCTTCTTCCCCTTCTTTTTCGCCTGGTCGGCCAGCGCCGGCAGCGCGCTCAAAGACACGATCAACGCCAGCACACCCAGATTCCTCAGCTGTCGTTTCATGCTCAGACTCCTTGACCCGATCGGAAAACGGCGACGGCCCTCACGGTATGGCCCTGCTGCCATGCCCTGGCCGTCGCAACAGCCAACATTCACTCCCGCGCCGTCTCGCTCCGCCCTTGACGGCGGCGCCACCTTTCCGGCCGTACGACCCTATAGAACTCCGAACCGGCTTCCCCGCAAGCTCATCCGAACAGCTGCGGGATGACGTTCCCGTGACGGACAATCATGATCGGTCGGCCGGTCGAAGTGTGGTATTCCTTGTGATGGTCGATGCCCAAGGTGTGGTAGAAGCTCGCCGCGACATCGTCCGGACTGAAGCCCTTGCCGTCGGCGGGCAATGTGGCATTCTCATTGCTTTCACCGACCACCTGTCCGCCGCGGATCCCACCTCCAGCCAGCAGCATGAACATGCACCGCGGATAATGGTCGCGGCCGACGCGCTGCTGATTGATCTTCGGCGTGCGGCCGAACTCACCGGTGACAAATACCGTCGTGCTGTCCAGCAGGCCCTTCGCTTCCAGACCGCGGAGCAGGCCGGCCAGACCGGAGTCGAGCGTCGGGAGATTGCGGTTCTTGAGCGTCTCCCAGTTGTTGCGGTGCGTGTCCCAACCTCCCAGCGTCACGGTCACAAATCGCACGCCGGCTTCCACGAGCCGCGTGGCCAACAGGCAGCTCTGGTTGAACCCGTCCTCGCCGAACAACTCGCGGAACCTAGGATCCTCCTTGCTGATGTCGAATGCTTCACGCGCCTTCTTCGAAGTGATCATGTCATAGGCCTGCTGCGTGAAACGATCCAGCCCATCAAGCAACTGATCCTGCTTCTCGAACCCCCGAAACGCCGTGTCCAGGTCCCGCAGCAGACTCTGCCGGCGCTCCACTTCCGCGACGGTCAGGCCGTTCGCCAGAGCAATGCCCCGCACGCTGAACGGGCGGCCGGGCTGAGGCGTGGCGCCGGTGTTGAGCGGTGCATAGCGAACGCCCAAGAAACCGGGCCGCTGATTGGTATTGGGAATCGCTACGAACGGCGGCAGCTCGCGCGGAGCCGGCAGTTCCTTCGCGACCACCGAGCCATAACCGGGATACTCCAGCGATGGCAACGGCCGATTTCCCGTATTGACGTATTCCTGCCCCAAGCGGTGCGCAGCCAAGGTGTGGCTCACGCCCCGAATGATGGCGAACTTGTCCATACACTGTGCGAGCTTGGGCAGATGCTCGCAGATCTGAATGCCCGGCACATTTGTCGCGATCGGTTTGAATTCCCCGCGATACTCGTCCGGCGCGTTGGGCTTCAGGTCGAATGTGTCCATGTGCGAGGGGCCGCCGGTGAGGTTGATGAAGATCGCCGCCTTGGCCCTGCCTTCGCGAACCTGGCCGGCTTGCGCCCACTGCAAATAGTTCGCCAAGGTCAAGCCGGTCGCCCCAATGGCACCGACCTTCAACACGTCACGCCGCTTCATTCCGTCACACGTTCTACTGATCGCCATTGTCACTTCCTTTCCAACGTACTTCGCACTAATCCGCGTATTCGGTGTCCCTTGAATCCAACCTCTGTCGATTCGCGTCCCATCCCCCACCGGACCAGCTCTTACGCTGTGCCGCTACCGGAATCGCCCGATTTCGACTCTCCGCGCGTTGTTGGCTCAACCGCTTCAGAGCCCGGCCATGGGGGTCAGTGATTGACGATGAACTCCTTGGTGTTGATCAGTGCCCAGAGCAGATCGCGGAGCCCATCGACCGGAGATTCCGCGCTTTTCACGTATTCGACGGATCGACGCAGCTCCGCATCGTTCGGATACCGACTGACGGTGCGGAGGTACGCCTGCGCAACGAGCGCCGACAGGTCGGCTTCCGAACGCCCCTGGCCTTTCTGTGGCTTTGCCGCATCCGGATCGCCGTATCGTTTCAGCATTGCACGCAGTCGCTCCGCCAGCTGCTTTGCCAGTTCCTTCCTGCCCTGCTTCTTCAACTGCGCGATTTTCGCGCGTTGCGCTGCGACGATGCGCTCGTAGTTGGCTGGGCGCTTCAGCGTGCTGCTGCGACGTGGCGAAAACGACCAGCCGTGCTCGCGGGCAACCTGCGCCAACCAACCATCCTTGCGGTCGATCATCTGGTAAACCGCCGCGTCGTTCTGCAGAAAGACGACCTGCAGCAGGCTCGGATCGGACGTGCGATCACAGTCACAGTTACTCTCGCGTGTCGAACGCCCGAACACCTGCAAGGCATAGGCCATGCCGTTGTTTCGGCGTGCATAGCGCGGGCCGGCGTTCGGCAGCGCGATCGCCCGTCCGTCCATCTCGGTCTGCATTCGGGCAACCACCTCATCGGCCCCCGTGGCTTGAACCAGGGCGTCATAGACCACTTCCGCCGGTAACCGTCGAGGAATCGCCCGAGAGAAGTTTCGTTCGTCGTGTTTGTTGGTCTCGTTCGGAACCCAGCTTCGCTGATAGGTGTCGCTGTTGAGGATCTCGCGGTGCAACCACCGCATATCGAATCCGCTGTCAATGAAACCGCGGGCCAAATAGTCCAGCAACGCTGCATTGCTCGGCGCATTCGCCATGTTCAGGTCATCCGGCGGATTGACCAGCCCCACGTTGAAATACGAAGCCCACACGCGATTGACGAATGCCTTGGCAAAGAATGGGTTGTCCGGACGCCGCAGCCATTCCATCAGTGGTTTGCGGGGATCGTCATACCTGGTCAGATCCACGACTTCCGCACCGAGCAGTTTCGCCTTCGGACCACTGCTGACATACTTCGAGTTGTTCTTGCGATTTGTGCGTGCGTTGCTCCGCACGGGACGCACATAGACTTCGCCGAACGGAACGACCTTCCCATCCTGCAGTAGACTGGCCAGTTTCCGGCGCAGCTCGTTGCCACGCAGCTTCTTGTCCAGCCCGGCCTTTTTCAGCAGCGCGTCGTACTCACCACGGGCATCCGGCGCGGAGGAATTCTGCGAGGCAATCACGGAGGTGAAGAAGCCCGCGAACTGTTTGAAGTCGTCCTGCGACCACTGATCAAACGGATGCTTGTGGCACTGAGCGCACTGGATCCGCAGTCCCAGGAACGAGTAGGCGAAGCCGATCACCCGCTCCTCCGGTTGGCGAAAGTTCCTTCGCGCCCAGAAATGCGGCAAGGTCGGCCGCTCGGAAAACCGCCGTTGCGATCCGGGACGATAAATCTCGCTCATCGCCCGACAGTAATCCGTATAGGACTCGCCCGGGGCGCGACTGACTGCCAGCACCATCCCTTCGACAATCTTGTCGTAGGGCACATTGCGAGCGATGCGGTCGTAGATCCATTCGTACCAGTCCCGGCTGGCGTCGCGGCCGACGCCGCGCGGGACGACGTTCACCAATGCGTCGTCGCTCAGTCCGGTGTAATCGCACAGCTTCTGCGTCCACCACGCCGCATAGGCGGGCGATCGAAGCAATTCGTCGATTTTTCGACTGCGTTTGTCGGGACTGCGGTCGGCCAGAAACTGTCGGATTTCCTCCGGCGTGGGCAGTGTACCGGTCAGATCCAACTTCACGCGCCTCAGGAATTCGGCGTCGTCACAGACTTCCGACGGCACGATGCCCAGCTTCTTCAGCTTGGCGATCACCAGCTCATCGACTTTCGTCCGCGCCGGCACTGCCGGATAGCGGTCGCCGACCAGGTCGCTCACCGGCCGCAGTACGGGAATCGCCACCACGCCGTTGTCGTAGAACACGACCACGTGCGTGTCACCCGCTTCCTTCGCCGTCACCAGTCCGTCCGGTGAAATCTCGGCGATCTGATCATCGTTGGTCTGGAAGCGGCACAGCGGTGTCACGTCCTCGACCTCACCGGTCTCCCAGTGTGCCACCGCCCGCAATTGCACCTTTTCGCCGCTCCTGGAAAAGACGATCTCGCGCGGCGTCACGTCCAGCCGCTGCAGCTTTCGCCGCTGTCCGTTTTCGAGATACGGAGCCCCGCCGCGGATCCAGGACAGAAAAACGTTGTATTGCCAGCTGCCTTTGTCCATCCGCTTGCCGCCGCGATGCGGCACAGTCAGCGTGGCCTTTTCCAGAATCAGACTCTCCTCGGGGAACTCCGTATCCACTCGCGGCAGGATGTCCTTGGCCTCATCGCCTTTGGTGAGATTCTCGTAGTCCATCTTGAAGTCGTATCCGAACAGCGACAGGCGAAAGCCGCCCTGTCCCTGGAACGACCCGTGACACGCCCGGCCGTTGCACCCCAGTTTGCCCATCAGCGGTACGACATGGCGTTGAAAGTCGGGCACTTCGGAACGCGGGCCAGCGGCGAAGCGCTTATCGATCCGCTGCTGAACCTGCGGTTCTGCCCGCGCGACCGACACCGCAGCCACCGCAACCGCCAGCGTGGCAATCGCTCTCGTGATCCGCCTCATTCGACAACCCTTCCCTTGATTCATGTCGGTGGTTCGGTCGGCCCGACCACCTTTCACCTCACTCACCGACTCGTTCTTTTCATCCGAATGGCATTCATCCGGCCGACTCCGCGACGACACAAGGCGGCGCGGTCATGGGCCGCCTCGACTTCTCTTGCCCGCATCTTTGCTTTTCGTCGATCGCGGACGATCCTGCTTCGGCGCACCTTCGCCGTCCCGTCGAAGACGCCCCGCCTCCGGATCGTTCGTCTGGCGCCGCGTCTGAGTTTGCTTCGCCGGGTTCCCGGCATCCTGTTTCTTCGACCGCATCCGCTGCCCGGCCGCCACCATCCGGGCCTTGCGGACGACGCGTTGCAGTTCGTCTTCAACGGAGCGATCCATGTCGGCATTCAGCCGGTCGATCGCTTCGTTCAGCTTTTTCAAACGGCTTTCCAAACGCTCCCGCTCGCGGACCATCGTTTGAAGTTGCAGCATCCGCCGCTCACGGATCAGCTCGCGGATCCGAGGCAGAAGCCGCTCGTCTTCCGTGGTGGCATAACGCGCACTGAGCACCTGCAGTCGCGAGTCGACGATCCACGATTGCAGGGCCAGGTCGTAGCGCCAGTCTCCGCGTTCTTTCATCCTGGCCAGGCGTTCGCTCTGCCGATACAGCTCGCGCACCGCCTTGAGGTACTGCTGTCGGTCCACCTTTCGCAGTGCCTGCAGAAGCCGCACGAGCTCCGGATGATGTTCGCGTGCGAACGTCAACGCCGCAGCCTCCCGCGCCGGTGTGATCTCAATGGCCGGCGTCCCGCTGGTCGCCGCGCGGCCGACCGCGGCCGAGGATCGCTTTTCCCCCTCGACATCGCCTGTAGGCGACTTGCGGATCGCCGCGTGAGCTGGCGTCCGAGCGGGTTCCCGCGGTTCCCCGGATCGACCGCTCACCTGAAGCTCCCCGCGCCCCGACGCCGCCGGTCCGGCCGTATCGGACCCGTACCTCGATCCGGTATCGTCACGGGAAGCCGCTGCGACGCCTCCCCAGACCCCAACCAGAATCGACACGCCGGAAATGGCCACAACGACCCACCGCAGACACCACCCGCCGCGCAACGCCTCCGAAGCTCCATCCCTATGAGGTCCACCACGGCCTCGGTCCCTCGGGCGCCACTGTGCCCCAACACGGCGGGCCGTCTGTTCGTCGTTCGCTGTGTTTTCCAGTAGCAAATTCATCGATCGCCCGCCGCCTCGGCGTCCGCAGCCGGTCGACCGTCCCTGCTGTCGATCCACGGCCGACGCACACCGACCCGCGCCCGACAGCGGCCAACGCCGCGGCAGATCAGCGCGTAAATCCATCATTGCCATGACGCGTCATCCTCTGTCGCCGTCTCACTCGCAACAGCCGACATCACCCAGTCCGGCAATTCGAATTCACGCCACCCACCTTCCGCCGCGACAACCGGATCGGTCAAACCGCCTTCGGGGACATCCCTGGACCTGCGCGATTCATCGAACGGCCGTGACACGGCCGTCTCGTCCGCCAATCCTTCCGGCAACGTCATCTCGCCGGGCGCGGCTCCGTCCATCGCCGCAGCCCCCGTGGCAACCGGTTCGGTCAGACGCACCCACGCGGCGGCCAGCGACAGATCCGGCTCGGCAACCTCCGTCGGCACGCCCGCATCCACACCCTCATCTCCGCCCGCCGGCCAATGGTCGTTCCTCCGCTCGACAGCCTCAGCCTCCGCGACCGCCGGCCCGTCCACCGCGGACACCGCCGGATGCTTTCCGGGCAGAACCGTGCCCCGCCGAGTGACCGCCGGACCGGCTCCGGACTCGCCCACACCGTCGATCGCTTTCCAGACCCGCGGCGACACCAACACGGCGACGATCGCCGCCGCCGACAGCAACGCCGGCACCAGCATCCGGCCCAGCGTGCTCCATCGCGAAGACCGCCCCACCGCCTCGGAGCCGGCCTCCGCGGTTGCTCCACCGCACCGCGGAGCAACCGCCTCGTGTAGAACCCGTTCCGCCGCCGCGATCGTCCGCGTGACGCGGACACATTCGGCGACCAGCTCGCACAGCTCCAGGTCCTCAGCCAGCGCCGATTCGAAAGCCGCAGCCTCGGCCGGCTCCATTTCACCAGCCACGTACCGCAGGACATCCAGTTCGCGGTCGCCGATCGTTTGGTAATCGCGGTCCGAGTGCATGTTTGTCACGCTCTTCTTCTTCGATTCTCGGCGCCGGCGCCCGGGCGACACGCCTTTGCGGCGAGGTCGTTCGATACCGCACCACCTTCTGCACCGCCCGACGCCCCACCGTCACTCCCGCGTCGGTTTTGCCGCGTCTGGTTCGGCCTCGTCGTCATTCAGCCGTTTCAACGCCTTGCGAAGCTCCCGCAGGGCGATCCGACACCGCGTCAGCACGGTCCCCAGCGGCAGTCCCAGCTCGTCGGCAATCTGCTGAAACGTCTGTCCCGTGTAGAACCTCTTCTCGATGACGATTTGCTGTTCGGGTGGAAGCCTCCGCACGGCCCGGCGAACCAGCTCAACTTCGTCCCACCGGGGCGCGAATTCATCCGCCCCACCCTTCCGGCCATTCAGCTCCCACGCCGCCCGCTCGTGGTGACGTGCATCCCGGCGCTGTTTGCGCCGCAACAGGCAGGCCTCGTGGTAGGCCGTGCGGAACAGCCACCCCCGGACGGTCTGCGAGCGAACGCGATGTCCACTCTCCAACGCCTTCGCGAAGGTGTTCTGCAGCGCCTCGGTCGCCAGTTCCGGCGATCGGAGCATTCCCAACAGGAACGCATAAACCGATTCACCATAACGAATGTACCAATCCGCCACCGTCTGAGGTGGGATTTTCTCCGTGCCATCGGTCGCCAACGATGGTCCTCCGCCCTTCGAAGCGTCCGCCCATGTCGCGACCGTTCGCCTCCTTTCGATGCGCAATCGGTCGCGATTATTCTCGCGAAGCGTCGATTCTTGCCAGATTCCCGCCCGGCGACGATGATGCCGGCCGTGCTGGAGGCCACGGCCGCTGTAGCCGTTTCCGGCGGCTCACGGCGCGTCGGCCGCTCGGTCCTCCGCTTCGAATCGGACATGCAAACGCCCGAATCGTCATGTGGTTGGAACTGAAGAATCCACACAGCGTGCTGGCCGCGTTGGAGGAGCGTCCCGGCGAAGTCGGCACGATCCGACTGGGTGGCAAGCCGCCAACGGGTGTCTGGAGGGAAGTCACCGCGCTGGCGGAACGGGTTGGAGTGCGTGTGGAGGCACGCCGGTCGACCGAAGCTCGGGGCGGCCGCCGCAAGCGAGTTCCCGAACCATCGCGCACGCCCGCCGCGATGGCACTGGTCCGGCCCCGGGCTCCGCTCGAACTGGAGCGGCTCTTCGAACCGTCGGCGGGGGCCGACCGGCCGCCCGCCACGACGGGCGAAGAGCCCCGCCGCCAGTCGCACAAACAGCATACCAGACCAGCGACCGTTGCACATCGTCCGCGGTCGCGGCGACTGTGGCTCGGCCTGGACGGACTGCAGGATCCGCAGAACGTGGGCGCGATTTTTCGTACGGCGGCGTTCTTCGGCGTGGACGGCATCGTCGTCACCGAACATCGCTCGGCCCCGCTGAGCAGCACGGTCTACGACGTCGCATCGGGTGGCATGGAGTACGTGCCATTCGCCATCGTGCCGAAGCTCCGGGCCGCCATTCGCAAGGCCAAGCAGCTCGGCGCGTGGGTTCTGGGAACGTCCGAGCACGCCCCGGCACCGATCCAGACCGTGGACCGCGAACGCGACTGGTTCGTGCTGCTGGGCGGTGAGCAGAGTGGTTTGCGCAGGCTTACCCGGGAAGAATGCGACGAATTGCGTGCGATTCCTCCTGCCGGGACCGGCGTGACCTCGCTGAACGTCAGCGTTGCCGCAGGGATCGTGATCGCGACGCTCCGGTTGTGGCCGTAAACGACCGCCGATCCGGTTCTCACGGAAAGTCCCCAGCATGAGCGTTCGACTCGCCCGGATCACGGTTTTTCCCATCAAGTCCCTCGACGGCATGACGCTCTCGCGCGCCGTGGTGCGTCTGCGGGCGGGGCTGGCGAACGATCGTCGGTGGGC
>RFHO01000395.1 GCA_003696385.1 Planctomycetota bacterium
CGGCAGGGCATCGTGGGCCAGACGCTTCACTCGTCCCGAATTCGAGCGTTCGTCTGCCGGCATTGCCGTTCAGTGTAGCTGGCGGTGGGGCCCGCGTCGCTTCCGTAGCCCTTCGACGCGGTTTGGGGACGGGAACGCCGAACGCCACTTGGCGACATGTCCCACTACGGCCCCAGCGGCGGCGGCGACCGTCAGACGACCGGTGTGCGGAGCACGGTCAGATGTGTCCGACTGGAGAATGTAGCGGCCGGAAGCGACGCATCTGGCGGTACCCCAGCGGTGCGCCTCGACGATCGTCGGCCGCCACGGCAGCAGATCGGCTGCGGGCACGGGGCACCTGGTTCGACGACGTACTCGGCGGTGCCGCGCCGACGTCAGGGGGCCGTCGGATTCAGACGGGCAATCTGTTTGGCGCGGATCTCTTCCAGCCATTCGCGGTAGTCGAAGCTGTCGCGCACCCGCACGTAGGCTCGCCCGGCCCCGACAATGGCCGGTTGAATGCCATACCTGTCCGAGCGGAAACCGGTTCGGGGATCCAATTCCCAGTCGCGTGCCTTCACGCGGTGGCTGTATGCCTTGTAAGGACGCGAAATGACGAAGCCCACCGCGCGCGCATGGGAATGTTCATCGGTGCCGCCCCAGAACGCCGACCAGCTCTTGAGGTCCTTCACCGACGTCGTCGGGCGTCCCTGGCCGCCGATCCAGAAGTACACGCCGAACAGATTGTGGTCCCCCGTCCAGTGCCGTTTTTCACGGGAGTTGGGCTGCAGAAGCATGTACATGCCCAACTTCTCGCACTTGAACACGCACCGCTCTGCCGAGATTTTCACATCGGCCAGATAGCGGCGCAGATCGAAAACCTCCGGCGCGTGGATTGTGGCCCGGTTCAGGGTGATCGTCAGCTCCTGGGGCTTGGAGTCGCCGGCGGCAAAGGTGGTCTGAAAGACGACGTCGCTGTACAGCAGCGAGTTTTCGGCACGAATGGCCTGCCGACCGTGCGGCGTGATCAGGAAAAGGCGACGGCCTCCGGCCAGCAGACAGTTTCGCAGGTGGATTCCGCCGGCCTTCCGCAAGGCAAACAGCGCGGTGTCCTTGCGTCCGCGCTCGGTCACCGTCACGTTGAGCATCCGCACGTTTCCACCCGTCAGACGAATCGCCGACCAGTCGACGGGATTGCGCGTTTCGGGCGGTTCCAGCTCGATTTTGACGCCTTCGAGAATGAGCGTGCCTTTGGGAACACTGAACAGAAACCGGACATCGGGATCACGGTCCGGTCGGGCTCGCAGACCACGCTTGTCGAAGCCGATTTCGTATCGGAACACCGGCCAGTAACCTGGCGCGGCGCGAATCGTCAGATCGTGGTCGACCTGCAGATGCGGCACCGCGAACGGCCCGTCACCGTGCACGGAGATCACCGTGCCGGGCTCGGCTGCCTCGACGGCTTCCTGAAGCGTCTTGAAAGCCGGGATCCCCGGTACGTTCGCCAGTCGGAAGGGATCTTCGATCGCCCCTTCCATCAATCGAGAAATGTCGCTGCCCAGATTCGCCCGCCGCAGGAACAGCAACGCAAACGAGGTGTCGGCCAGAGCACCGCGATCCGGATTGGGATGCACCCACGAACCGTCCGGTTGCTGAGCAGCCAGCAGGGCTTCGGCGCCTTTGGCAAACCAGTCGACTCCACCGATCGTGGGCAGGTTCAGCATGACGCCCAGGCGTTCGATCGACCACAGTGTGTAGCGGTCGGTGATCCGTCCCTGGACGAACTGCCCGACCCGCTCCAAGCCCTTCGAGAATACGGGATCGCGGAGAAGCTTCTGGCCTTCGGTCAGCGCCTCGGTGCTCGCAGTCGCCGAAGCCGTCTCCTCGGATTCTTCGTCGGGGCTGCGGAGCAGCTTTAGCAGCTTGGCGGCGCGGGCGACGGTCAGGCAGAACAGGCCGGCGCAGGTCATCGAGGGAGTGGAGGTGGCCGTCTCGCCTTCCATCGTTGCCGGCCGATACGGCCAACCGCCGTCCTCGGTCTGCGTCTCGAGGAAGCGACGAGCCACCAACGCCATGGTGTCGCTGATGTCGACGCCGACGCGCGATGCGGTCCACAGTCCCAGGACGGCGAACTGGGTGCAACTGTTGTCCCCGGGGTGAACTTTCGGGGCTGGTCGAAGCCGCTTGTTCGATAACGCCAGCGCATTGACCTTCGGACACGTGTAGGTCCATCCGCCGAATGTCGTCTGACCACAGATCAGCTTGGCGGCCAGGTCGCGGATCTCGCGCCGGTGGGCCGTCTCGTCGATCCGAGCCAACAGCAGGATGGACAGGGCAATGTCGTAGGTATTGCGCTCGTCTTTGATATTGTCCTTGACGAAAGACAGTGCCTTCTGAATCTGGGCATCCGTCACCGGAACACCGTTCTCGACCAGCGCCAACGCGCACAGTGCCGTAATTCCGACATGATGGCCCGAATACTCCCAATAGCCGTCGGATTGCTGTTGGGCACGGAGAAACGCAATGCCCTTCAATCTCGCGTCAGCGATCCGTCGCTCGAGCGAGTCGGGCGATGGTGTTCCGCCGGCTGAGGCTGCCGGGCCGTTATCGTCGCACCAGCTTTTCGAAGGTCCCAGCACCACCAAGCCAAAGACC
>RFHO01000396.1 GCA_003696385.1 Planctomycetota bacterium
GCCTCGTTGAGGGCGGGGATGACGACGGCCACGCGCGCCAGAGCATCCGCGGGAAGCAGCGTCGTCACCTGGGCGTCCTGACTGGCTCGGGTGGGGGTGCGTGGCATCCGCGGATTCCGACCCGTGGGCCGCCGGTCGGCGCCGCTTCGGATCGGCAGGCGAACCGATCTCAGGCGGCACCTTCGCGGCAGAAAAACCGGAAAACGATTGCGCTGAATCGCTCCCGTTGACGCATAGGTCAGTGTACCGGCTGCGGCCTGCTGTGGGCGGCAGCCCCGGCGCTGTGTCGGGTCGTCGCGGTGTTCGCGTCACGCCCGGCCCGCAGCGACAAAGAGCTCTCAATCCCGTAAGGAGCCTGCCATGCACAGCGGTTGGAACGCCCCGGCATTGCGATCCGGGATGCTGCTCTGCGTCGGCCTGACGCTGCTGACGACGGCCGGCGGCTGCATATCGCGGAAAGTCGTCGTGCGCTCAACGCCGCGCGCCGAGTTGTACATCGACGGCAAGCCGCGCGGCAAGACGCCGTTTACCGGCCGGCTGACGTGGAAGAAGCACACGGTTCACCGTTTGGAGCTCCAGGCCGACAACTACGAGTCGCAGAGCTGGCAACTGGACCGCAAGGCCGCCCGGGACGCGGACGATCCATGGGAGTTCGAGGTCACGCTGGCGCCGCTGGTGCGTGACTTCACGGTGCGGATCGTATCGGAGCCTGCCGGCGCGACGGTTCGGGCCGGTGGGCGAACGGTCGGACAGACCCCGCTGACTGTGCCGATCCGCCTGACGCGGCGTTCGTCCTACGCCCCGTGGAGCACGGTGGAGATCGAGGTGGCTGCGGACGAATACGCGCCGCAGCGCCGCGTGCTCACATACAACGACCTGCGCGGTTCGCGCGGCCCCTACGAGCTGCGCTTCGTCCTCGCGCGGGTTGTGGATACCGTGCCGGTCGAGATCCGCTCGGATCCGCCCGGCGCGCGGGTGATTGTGGCCGGCCGGCAGGTCGCAACAACACCGGCCCGGGTGCCGCTGCGGTTCTCGCGTAGCTCGGCTGAGCGTGCGTGGAGTACCGCGACCGTGCGGGTCGAGCTGGAGAACTATCTGCCGCGGACCTGCGTCGTGACCTACGAACAGGCCAAACGCGGGCTGGCCCCGATCCGGCTTGTCGAGGTGCGGCGCGAAGTGCCGGTGAGCATCGTCTCGAACATCGAAGGCGCCGACGTCTACGTAGACGGAGCGAAGATCGGCACGACCCCCTTGCGCCACACGTTTGTCTTTACGCGGCTGAACGACAGCAGCCCATGGTCCACCTTTCTGATCCGTGTGGCTAAGGAAGGCTACCGATGGCGGCGGGCGGGGGGGCCGGTCGAGCCCGGCGACATCGCGCCTTATGTACATACACTGAAGCTCAGCGATGCGATGAAGGGCGAGCTGTCCGTACCGCTTGAGAAGATCCGCTACTACCGTACGAAGCTGCGCTACTACGAACACGGCCCCAAGGGCATCACGCTGGTCGAGGAGGTCGTGCTCTCGGCGGTCCGCACGTCCGAGACCGAACCGAAGGTCAAATCGGTGTCACGGCTGACCGATTTCAAGCCCGGCCAACTGATGCGCACGCGGATCTGGGTGACCCCGGACGAAGACCTCGTCTACGCCGTGCCGTTTTCGCATTCCGAATTCAAGGAAAAACTCTCGAACCTCTGGCTGCGGCGCCGATCGGGCGGACAGACGCGACTGACCGACGAGCTGACGATCGACATCGATGCCGCGGTGTCCCTCGACGGCCGGTACTGCTATTTCGCCGCGAACCGGATCGAACCCAATACGTTCAATCTCTGGCGTGTGCCGATGGACCTGCAAGGCGGCTTTACCAAGATCACGGACAGCCCCTCAGCGATCACCGATACCTGGGCATCGGTCTCGCCCGACGGCCGCCGCATCGTCTACCAGTCGATGATGCGCAACGGCGACGGGCGCTGGCAGATCTGGACGGCCAACGCCGATGGCACGCTGCCGACACAACTGCGGGTCGGCAAGCATCCGGCGTGGTCGCCTGACGGCACGAAGATCGCCTACGTCGCGCCGGGGATCGGGGGCATCGGGCTTCAGATCTGGGTCATGGGCGCCGACGGCAGCAACCCGACCCAACTGACGCAGGGGCCACGCACGCACGACTTCCCCGTCTGGACGCCGGACGGAAAACACATCGTCTATGCGGCCGACGAATCGTTCGACCAGGCGGAAGGCGTGTACAACATGGACATCTGGATCATGGACGTGCACGGCATCAATCGCACGCGTCTGACGGTCAACGGCTCGTACGATACCTGCCCGGCGGTCTGTCCACGGGGCCGGCACATTTACTTCATCTCGAACCGCGGCGCCCGGGCCGAGTACGACGACAACTGGCAGATCTGGTCGATCGAGTACGAAGTAAGCTGGCCCAACCAGACGCCGGCCGCTTCGAATCCCGGTCAGCGGTAGACGCACGTCCCAGGCATTCAAGACTGCGGCCGCGGTGCTCGCAGGGCGCCGCGGCCACCTGCTGCGCTGCGAAGGCCAGAGCCATCCACTGGCCCGGACCTTGCCCAAGAGCAGAGCGGCGTGCCCGCGGTTTACCGGTCGCGTCGCTGCGCGTACATTCCCCGCGACCGGACGGCGGGTGAATGATGGGCCAGACGCGCAACGCGGCTGAACGCACGCTCCTGCCGGGTCTGCTCGTCTGCA
>RFHO01000397.1 GCA_003696385.1 Planctomycetota bacterium
ACCTGGAGCAGCTGGCGGCGGTCGGGCTGCCGATCATCGCGTCCGGCGGCGTAACGACCCTGCGGGATGTGGAGGCGCTGGTCGAGCGCGCCCGACGGGCGCCGAACATCGTCGGGGCGATCGTCGGTCGCGCACTTTATGAAGGGACGCTGTCGCTGCCGGAAGCGATCGCCGCGGCGCGCAGCGCCACGCATTGACGATCGAGATCGCCAACGGGCCCGAGCCTCTGGAGACGGACACCCCACGGGCCCATGCAGCCGCAACGCGCCGGAGCAAAACGGTGCCCCGGCCGCGCCATACGCCGTTTTTTTCATGGCTTCATTGCCGGCGGCCCCGTGCGGCAGCGATGGTGCGAACGACGTGCCATACACGGACCGGGCCCGCCGCGCCGCTCGGACGTGGAACCGGCGCGCAAACGCAGCGGGCCGTTGGTTCGCGGGCGGGTGCCGCTATACTTCGTGATCGCGTGTCCTGCTTCGCCGGGCCGCGCGGTGCGACGCGGTGGTCGGCGTGCATTCGCCGGTATCGTCATCCGGGAGCGGCAGGCAGCGCACTCGTCGCGATCTCATGATTACGCGAAAGGCGCCGACGGATCGCCGCGTCCGAACGTAAGCAGGAAGGACCGTTTGGCCGGCATCATCGGCAGGCACGGCGCGTGGCCGGTCGGCGAGGCGGCGTTCTCCCTCCCTGCCGATCGACTGCAGACAAGCGGCCGACTCGTCCACCAAGACACAGGACAACACACATGCGAGCTTTTTCCACACTCATGACCACCGCAGCCGGGACGCGCTTCGGCGACTTTTCGCTCCACCGCCACGTATCACCTGGCCGGTGGGTGCTGGTGGCGGCACTCCTGTTGCTCGGCCTGACCGGATGCGGTGATCAGAACGCAACCCAACAGCCGCCGCCGGCCGCCGAGAACGAGGCGAAGCCCAAACAACCGGCCCCGCCGGTGTCTGTCGCCGACGGGGAGAACGACGGGCAGCCGGCGTCCCCAAAGTCAGGCGAAACGACGGTCGAGCCGCCGGGTGAGGGCGGTGAGCGGAATGCGTCGTCGACCGGTGGCAAACCGACCGAGGCCGACGGCACTGCCGCGGTGACACCGCTGATCGATCCGGACAGGAAGGACATCTTCGGACACTGGCTGCTGGTGATGACCACGTCTGCGGGCAGTGACCGATTCGTCGACCTGCGGCTGGCTCTGCTCGAGGTCGCCAGACCACAGGAGGAAAGCCAGAAGTATCCGGTGCGGGTCGTCGGGACCTTCCGGTTCCTCGAGGGGGCGGAATTGCTGACGGGCGAAGCCACCGACGACGAAGTGCACGTGCGATTCCGCGATAGCGACGGCGACGCGTGGGATTTTCAAGGGACCCTTGGCAATGGAGTCGTCCGCGGCAGCCTGCTGATCGAGGGTGGTCCGGTGAACACCGCCCGCCTCCTGCCGACCCGCCGCACCAGCGTGGAAGGCATCGAAGAGTTCGTGGAAGCGGAGAGTGCCAAGGACTTCGCATTTGCTCTGAAGGCCCGCGATCGCACCACGGCGCTGAGGAAATTCGCTGAATCGCGGCCGGAAGACCCGCTGGCACTGCCCGCAATGCAGGGACTGCTGTACCTCGAAGCGACTTCCGGAGACCTGTCGCGCGAAAGGGCTCTGGAGCTGGCGTCCGAATACGCCACGATGGCGGAGACGTGGGGCGATCGGATGCGGCGTATGGCGTGGCTGAATTCGGCGATGATGGCCGAGCAATTGCGGTTGGACGTGGGAACCGTCCGCGAGCTGCTCGCTCAGGCGGAAAAAGAACTCGACGAGGACCTGCAGAAGACATACGGCCGGGTGATCGAACTGGTCAAGCGCAGTGTCGCCGTTCGCGAGGCCATCGACTGGTTGGAAGGTGACGACCCGCAACGCAAGGAGCAGGCCCGCAGGCGACTGGAAGAAATCCGCAAGCAACGCCCGTTCGATGCGGCCATCATCTACGCGCTGGCACAGGATGCGGAGCGTAGCAACCAGCCGGACCGGGCGATGGAGTTGTACGGCATGCTGGCGGTCCTGCCCGCCCTGGAAGGCGAGCTGATCGGCAGCTGGCCGAAGCAACTGTCCGATGACGCACTGCCCGCCAAGAAGGTCGAAACCCTCTGGGCGCAGACACACGACGGGTCGACCGACGGGCTGCAGGAATATCTGGACGAGCTGTATCGCAAGACGTTGCTGCAGTTCCTTCCCGGCGACCTGCCGGCTCCACAGCCGCAATCCCCGCAGCGGGTGACGCTGGTGGAGTTGTTCACGGGGGCCGCCTGTCCTCCGTGTGTCGCCGCGGACGTCGCCGTCCATGGCCTGGAGACGCTGTACCCTCCCAGCGTGCTCGTTGCAATCCGCTACCACCAGCACATCCCGGCCCCGGATCCGCTGGCCAATACCGATGCCGAAGCGAGGTTCGAGTACTACGACGCGGTCGGCACCCCGACGATCGTCGTCAACGGGCGTTCCATGTCACCGCCGGGACAGTTCGCCGGGCCATTGTCGCGTTCACCGGACGTGTTCGAGAACCTCCGGGAAGTCATTCAATCGGCCCTGAAACAACCTCCTGCGGTCGACATCCAGGCCAAGGTCGAGCGGCAAAGTCCGGGAGTTTATCGCGTGCAGGCCACGGTGACGCCGGCCGCCGGCGAAACACTGCCGGAAACCGCCCGACTGCGGATCGCATTGACGGAAGACCTGGTCCGATTCCGCGCCAGCAACGGCGTCCGCGAACACGAAAGGGTGGTCCGCAAGATGCTCGGCGGAGCCAATGGATTCGCGCCGCAGGGCGGCAGGATCGTCGTGGAGGCCGAAATCGACGTCGAGAAGCTGCGGAAGGAGCTGATCGATTATCTCACCGACTACGAAAATCAGACCGGCGCAACGTTTCCTGTGAAACCTCTGGAACTGCGTCACTTTGGTGTTGTGTTCTTTGTGCAGGACGACGCGACGAAAGAAGTCCTTCAGGCCGCCGCCGTACCGCTGCAAACGGCCGTGGTGACGTCGCCCCCGCCGCCAGCCGCGGCTACCAAGAATTGAACCGC
>RFHO01000055.1 GCA_003696385.1 Planctomycetota bacterium
GACGATCAGCAAGCAGTTGCGTCAACTCGAAGCGGCGTTCCGGACGCCGCTGCTGCGCCGCGTCGGCCGGCGTGTCGAGCTGACAGAGGACGGCCAGCGGGTGTTTCAGTACGCGGAAGCGATCTTCACGATCGGTCGCGAGCTTCAGGACGCGGTTGGGCGCGGCGCGACCGGACCGCGGCCCCAAATCGTCGTCGGTGTCCCGGACGTGCTGCCCAAGCTCATCGCGCACCGTTTACTCCGTCCCGTGGTCTGCGATCATCCGGAAATCAGACTGGTGTGTGTGGAGGCGCGGCATGACGACCTGCTGACCGAGCTGGCCGTGCACCGCTTGGACGTCGTGCTGTCGGACGCGCCGGCAAGCCTGGGCGTCAACGCTCCGCTGTTCAGTCATCCGCTGGGCGAGTGCGGGACGGCGTTCTTCGCGGAGCCCGTTCTGGCCGAACGACTGCGGTCCGGTTTCCCCGAGTCGCTCGATGGAGCCCCGATGTTGCTGCCCGCCGCCCGCACGATGGTTCGACGGGACCTTGATCGCTGGTTCATGACGCTCGGCCTCCGGCCGCGCGTCGTGGCCGAATTCGAGGATTCTGCGTTGATGAAAGTCTTCGGGCAAGAAGGGGCGGGCGTCTTCTGTGCTCCCGCAGCCATCGAACGCGAAATCGAATGCCGGTACGGCGTCCGGGTCATCGGGCGGGCCGGTGAGATCGTCCAGCGGTTCTATGCAATCACCGTGCGGCGACATGCTCAGCATCCCGCGGTCGAGACGATCTGTCGGCAGAGCCCCGAATTCGCACCGAAACGCATGGGGCCGATGGTGACCGACGCGGGGGCCGCGTTCCACTCCCGATCCGAAGGCAGCAGGGACACACAATCATGACCGACCCCGATCCTGTATCCCGCGACCGAACGAATGAGCCGGACCGGCGAACCGACGAAGGGGCGGAGCTGCCCGAGCGTACCGATCGACAAGGCGGTTCGTCCGGCGATGCCGAGGCGGCACAGTCTGCACGCCGGCCGAACCGGCTGATCCACGCCAAAAGCCCGTATCTGCGACAGCATGCGTTCAACCCCGTCGACTGGTATCCGTGGGGCCCCGAGGCACTCGAAAAGGCGAAACGCGAAAACAAGCCGATCTTTCTGTCCATCGGCTACAGCGCCTGTCACTGGTGCCACGTGATGGAGCGGGAAAGTTTCGAAGACCCGCGGATCGCCGCCGTGCTCAACGAGTCGTTCGTTCCCATCAAGGTCGACCGCGAAGAACGCCCCGATCTGGACGCGCTGTACATGACGGCCGTCCAACTGCTCACGCGGCACGGAGGCTGGCCGCTGTCCGTCTTTCTCACGCCCGATCTGAAGCCGTTCTTCGGAGGCACGTACTGGCCTCCGTACGCCCGCGGCGGAATGCCCGGCTTTTACGAGATTCTGTGCCGCATCCGTGACGTGTGGGCCACGCAGCCGCAGGCCGCACGCCGCACGGCCGACGAACTGACCGAAGCCGTCCGGGCGGCGGTCGAAGGCTCGTTGCCGCCGGTGACCGTCGATCGCGATCTGCTGCGCAACGCCGCGATCCGGCTGCTGCAGCAGGTCGACTGGCAAGAAGGTGGCCTGGGCGGTGCTCCCAAGTTCCCCCGGCCGCTCGAGCTGCAGTTTTTGATGCGTGCGGCGGAGCGGTTCGAGCTGTCCGAGGCGCGGGACGCCGTGCTGCTCACGCTTCGCAAAATGGCTCGCGGCGGCATCTACGACCACGTGGGAGGCGGCTTCCACCGCTACGCCACCGACCGCCGCTGGATCGTGCCGCACTTCGAAAAGATGCTCTATGACAACGCCCTGCTGGTGCAGGTCTATACGGAAGCGTTCCAGTGGACCGGAGAGACCGAATTCGCCGACGTGGTGCGCGAAACGATCGAGTACGTCCTGCGCGAGATGACGCTGCCGGAGGGTGGATTCTGCAGCAGCCAGGACGCCGACAGCGAGGGTGTGGAAGGGAAGTACTACGTGTGGACCGCGGACGACTTCCGCACGGCGCTCGGCGACTTCGACCATGCCGAGCTGCTTGCGCGGTTCTACGGCGTGACCGAACGCGGCAACTGGGAAGGCAAGAACATCGTCTGCCGCAGCGGATCGCTTGAGGAATTTGCTGCGCAGGCGGCCGCCCCGGTCGAGACGGTGCGGCGGGCGGTGTCGGAGGGCCGCCGGCGCCTGCTGGCCGCGCGCGAACGGCGCGTCCCGCCCGGCCGCGACGACAAGGTGCTGGTCTCTTGGAACGGGTTGATGATTTCGGCTCTGCTGCGGGCCGCCGTGGTCTTCCGGCGCGACGACTGGGCGGCGGCCGCCGCTCGTGCGGCACGTTTCCTGTTGAAGCACGCGCGCGACCCGCAGGGCCGGCTGGTCCATTACTGGAAGGACGGCCCGGCCGACGTTCCGGCGTTCGCGGAGGACTACGCGGCTCTGGCCAACGCGCTGACGGACGCCTACGAGGCCACGTTCGCCCCCGCGTGGCTGCACGACGCCGTCGAGCACGCGCGGACGCTGCAGCGCGCGTTCGAAGACACGCAGCATGGCGGGCTGTTCCGAACCGCACGGGATGCCGCTGTGCCACTCGCACGCGCGAAAGATGTGGAAGACGGAGCGACCCCCTCGGCAACCGGACTGGCGGCACTGTTGTGGCAACGGCTGCACGCTCTGACCGGCGAGCCCGCGTTCCGGGACTCGGCCGAACGATCCCTGCGCGCGGTCAGCGGAATGATCGAACGGGCACCCGCCGCGGTCGGCCAGTCGCTCGTCGCCGCCGATTTCTGGCTCGGGCCGACGCCCGAAATCGCCGTGCTCGCCGGCGAAGCCGCGTCCCGCGAAACGGTGGCCGCATTCGGCGACGTGATCTTCACACCGTTCCGGCCGCGGAAGGTCGTCGCGGGCAATCGGGCCGCCGCCCGCATCGCGCTGCCGGAAACCGACGCGGAAGCGCACCGCTGTACCAGCGACGCGACCGCCGAAGATGAACGTCGCGTCCCCGGGGCTGCCGAGTCGTCGCCGGTTTCGATCGCGTTGTTGAGCGGACGGCACCCGAGCAGGCCCGACGGCGTGACGGCCTGGGTCTGCGTCCGGGGAACGTGCCTGGAACCGGCCACGACTCCGGAGGCACTCGCCGAGCGGCTGCGTCAAGCGGAAGACCTGTCCCAGTGACCGGCGCGTCGAAGCTCCGCCGCGGTGTACCGGGCCGCTCTTCGTCGTGACCGCCGCGTCCGTGCCGCCTCGAGAACCACCCTTCGGCGGTGCGGGGCCTTCCATGCAGGCGGGTCCGCCCGCACACGGCATCGAGCCCGGCCGATTGGCGCAACCGGCGGCCGAAGACTCCGATCACGGAGGAGCCGCACCGGCCGGCGGTTGCTCAGCGGCCCCTTCTGCCGGTGGACCGGCCGGCGGGACGGTGGGCGTACCCCCATTGGTCAACTGTTCGTGGAACGCCTCACGCTCGGCCCGGTACTGTTCGAGTGCCCGCACCTGGTTCGGCAGCAGGAATTCCGGTCCGGCCGGGAAGAACTGCACGTCGTCTTCCAGGAAATACGGTGAGGGCAGCGTTTGGCCGCCCACCGTCGTCTGGCAACCCGTTGCGGCCAGCATGCCGAATCCCGCGACGATCAGGGCCGCACACGTCGAAAGACTGTGACGCAGAGACATCCGTGTTCTCCTGCCGAATCAAGCGTGATTGTCCGGGCGTGGCGGCCACAGTCGGTCCACTGCAGCGACGGGACCGACACGACAGCCGCTATCCCAATTGATCGACCGTAGCGACGCGAATCTTCAGCAAATCCCGCAGAATCCCGCTGTTCGCCCCATCTTGCCCGATCGCGTGTTTCCGGGGGTGTGCGAAAAAGCGCGCCGTGCGGCGTGGCCAAAGGCCATTCGTGCGTATGAGCACACCGCGGGCTGTCTCATTCGCGCAGTCCTGAACGCTGCGGTTGCGCCCCGTCCCGCCACGCCGCCCACAAGCCTGCCCGAACTGCGCAGTGGCGGATGCTTGCGGGGGACCGGTACACGATGCAGGACCGATGCGCCTGCGCAGGCCGCACGCCACGCACGGGCCACGGGGGTGACCATGCGGGGACGCCATGGGGACGGTACGAGGATTGCACTACTGCGCGGAAGCGACGTTCCCGGAAGTGCTTTCTCCTCGAGTACGTCCGGGGACGTCCACGCAGCGAACCCCCGTTGTGGAGGCAGGGCAATGGGCGAGCGTGTCTGCAAGGACAGACGCACGTTTCTGAAGTCCGCGGCGACGGTGGCTGCGGCGGCCACGGTGGCGGGATGTGAACAGGCCCCGCGAACCGGCAAGCGATACGGCATGGTCATCGACCTGCAGAAGTGCATCGGGTGCAACACCTGCGCGGTGGCCTGCAAGGCCGAGAACCACACGCCGCCGGGGGTGTCGTACATGGTCGTGCTCGAGGAAGAGATCGGTGAGTATCCGAACGTCCGGCGGCGGTTCATCCCGCGTCCGTGCATGCAGTGCGAAAAGCCGAGCTGCACAATGGTCTGTCCCACCGCCGCGACCTACACCCGCGACGACGGGGTGACCGTCATCGACTACGACAAATGCATCGGCTGTCGCTACTGCATCACGGCCTGCCCGTACGGCGCGCGGAGTTTCGATTTCGGCCACGACTACGCCACGGCCTGCGCACACCCGGCCGAGAAGGCGGCGGGAGAGGTGCTCGCGTCACTGCAGCCCAACGCGTATGCCCGGAC
>RFHO01000056.1 GCA_003696385.1 Planctomycetota bacterium
GCAAAGCGCTTCCCTTGATCGTGTCACGGACACCGCCCGCCGCGAGATGCATGCTCTCAACGAGTTCCGCACGCGGTTGATCGCCGACGTGGTCACGGGCAAGCTCGACGTGCGCGAGGTCGCGGCGCGGCTCCCCGACCCGGATCCTCTGGCCGAGGACGACTCGATCGAAGAGCTGGAAACCGACGAGGAACCACCAGCGGAGGACGAACTTTCGGCAGAGCAGACGCCCGAGCATGAGGAGGCCGAGGTATGAGCCCCTCTGACACCTCCGAACGCGGCCTGGAACGCCTGATTTGCACCGCCCTGACCGGCTCGGCCTGCGATCCCGGCACGGTCCCCGCCGCCGAGCAAGTCTGCCCGGCGCGCGATGCCCGCGGTGCCGGCTGGATCTGCGGGCGGCCCGAGGACTACGACCGCGAATATTGCGTGGACCTGGCCCAACTGGCGGCCTTCCTGAAGGCCACGCAGCCTGAGGTGGCCGAGGCGCTGTGTCTGGACGAGGACGGTCCCACGCGGCGCAAGTTCCTGGCACGCCTTCAAGGAGAAATCAGCAAGCGCGGCACCATCGACGTCCTGCGGCACGGCATCAAACACGGGCCGCACCACCTCGACCTCTTCTACGGAACGCCGTCACCGGGCAACGAAAAGGCCCGCGCGCTGTACGAGCAGAACCGCTTCAGCGTCACCCGACAGCTCCGCTACTCGCGCGACGACACGCAACGTGCCCTCGACCTGGTGCTGTTCGTCAACGGCTTGCCCGTGGCCACCTTCGAACTGAAGAACAGCCTGACCAAGCAGACCGTCGCCGACGCCATCGAACAGTACAAGCGGGACCGAGACCCCCGAGAGAAGCTGTTCGAGTTCGGCCGCTGCATCGTGCACTTCGCCGTGGACGACCACGAGGTCCGCTTTTGCACGCATCTGAAGGGGAAAGCCTCGTGGTTCCTCCCCTTCAACCAGGGCTACAACGATGGGGCCGGAAACCCGCCCAATCCCGAGGGACTGAAGACCGACTACCTGTGGAAGCGGATCCTGACCCGCGAAAGCCTGACGGACATCCTGGAGAACTACGCCCAGATCGTGGAACGCAAGGACCAGAAGACCGGGCGCAAGACGCGGCTACAGATCTGGCCCCGGTATCACCAGCTCGACGTGGTCCGCAAGCTGCTGGCCGATGTGCGGCAACACGGCGTCGGGCGGCGTTACCTGATCCAGCATTCGGCCGGCAGCGGCAAGTCCAACTCCATCGCCTGGCTGGCCCACCAGCTCATTGGCGTGGAAAAGGACGGACAGCGGGTGTTCGATTCGATCATCGTGGTGACCGACCGGCGGATCCTGGACCAGCAGATCCGGGACACGATCAAGCAGTTCGCGCAGGTCAGCGCGACGGTGGGCCATGCCGAACATTCGGGAGACCTGCGGCGATTCCTGGCTCAAGGCAAGAAGATCATCATCTCCACCGTTCAGAAATTCCCGTTCATCCTGGACGAGATCGGCAGCGAGCACGCAGGGCGGCGTTTTGCCATCATCATCGACGAGGCGCACAGCAGCCAGGGCGGCCGCACCACGGCCAAGATGCATCAGGCGCTGGCCGGCAACACGGACGAGGACGAGACGCTGGAGGACCGGATCAACCGGCTGATCGAAACCAAACGACTGCTGCCCAACGCCAGCTACTTCGCCTTCACGGCCACGCCGAAGAACAAGACCCTGGAACTGTTCGGCGAGCCTGTCCCCCAGCCGGACGGCACGGTCAAGCATCGGCCTTTCCACAGTTACACGATGAAGCAGGCCATCGAGGAGGGATTCATCCTGGACGTGCTGGCGCATTACACGCCCGTGCCGAGCTACTACCGTCTGGTCAAGAAGATCGAGGACGACCCGGAATACGACACGCGCAAGGCGCGCCGGAAGCTGCGGCGGTACGTGGAAGGACACGAACACGCGATCCGGGTCAAGGCCGAGATCATGGTGGACCACTTCCACGAGCAGGTTCTGGCCCGGCGGAAGATCGGAGGCGAAGCGCGGGCGATGGTGGTCACCGGCAGCATCGAACGGGCGATTCAGTATTTCCACGCCTTCCAGGAATACCTGCGGGAACGCAAGAGTCCGTATCGGGCCATCGTCGCGTTCTCCGGTGAGCACGAGTATGGCGGCCAGACGGTGACCGAAGCGGCGCTGAACGGGTTCCCGTCGAGCCAGATTGCGGACAAGTTCCGCGAGCATCCGTACCGGTTCCTGATCTGTGCGGACAAGTTTCAGACGGGTTACGACGAGCCGCTGCTGCACACGATGTACGTAGACAAGCCGCTTTCGGGAGTAAAAGCCGTGCAGACGCTCTCGCGTCTGAATCGCGCGCACCCGAAGAAACACGACGTCTTCGTGCTGGATTTTCAGAACGACGTGGAGACCATCCAGCGCGCCTTCGAGCCGTACTACCGGACCACGATCCTGGCGGAGCAGACCGACCCGGACAAGCTGCACGATCTGAAAGGGACGCTGGATCGGTATCAGGTCTATGGCCCGGCGGAAGTGGAGCGGTTCGTGGCGCTGTACCTGGAAGGGGCCGAGCGAGAACGGCTCGATCCGATCCTCGACCGGTGCGTGTCCCGCTATGTGCACGAACTGGACGAAGACGGCCAGGTGGACTTCAAGGGCAAGGCGAAGGCGTTCCTGCGAACGTACGGGTTCCTTTCGCAGATTCTGCCCTACGGCAACCCGGCGTGGGAAAAACTGTCGATCTTTCTGAACTTTCTGGTTCCCAGGTTGCCGGCGCCGGTGGAAGAAGACCTGTCACGGGGCATCCTGGACGCCATCGACATGGACAGCTATCGGGCCGAGAAACAGGCCGAGTTGGCCATCCGCCTGGCCGATCAGGACGCCGAGATCGATCCGATCCCCACCGCCGGCGGTGGACGCAAGCCCGAACCGGAGCTGGAGCGATTGTCGGACATTCTTCGCGAATTCAACGAACGCTTCGGCAACATCCCCTGGACCGACGCGGACCGTGTGCGCCGGATGATAACCGAAGAGATCCCACAACGCGTGGCCGCCGACGAAGCGTATCGCAACGCCATTCTGCATTCGGACAAACAGAACGCGCGCATCGAACACGACAAGGCGCTGCTTCGGGTGGTGACCGCACTGCTGCAGGACGACACCGAGCTGTTCAAACAGTTCAGCGACAACGAGCCGTTTCGCCGCTGGATGACGGATCTGGTGTTTTCGCTGACCTACGCGTCGGGGCAACCGGAGCAAACGGCGGGCTGAGCGCTGCGCCATCGCAAAAGCGTCGGGTCGCCGCGCGAGCTATACGAGCACGCCGGGCGTCCGCGCAGCCTGCGTTCGCGTGCCCCATTGCGGGCAATGACGGGCTCGATGTCGCGACGCTCGAACGGCTCGGGCATTCTGCTGTCTTCGTACTGTAGCTCGGCGGCCATCGTGCGCCCCGCTGGAGGCACTCCGTCTGTCGCAGGGGGCCGGCCGGGATTCACGCGGGATCTCCCCGGCTCGATTCGCGCGCAGTTTCTCGGGCCCGTCGCATTTCGGGCCACAGCGGCAGCGATGCGGTACGCCCGCGACCGGCGATCGGACGTCGCGGACCGAAGATCCAGTCTCGGCGCTGTGCCGGTCAATTCCGGGCCGGCATCGCGCATCCCGAACCGCTCGGCGTGGCCAGTCCGGCCGTTGCAGAGTTGCCCCGGAGGGCGGATCGGCCCGCGGACATGGCGTTGAGGTGGATCGGGGGCAGCCCTGGGCCGGGTCGCATGGGAGGTTCCGAGCCCCGCGGCCGGGATTGCCACGACGAGCTTAATCTGAGCGCATTTTGCGGCATGTGAAGTGATACCGCGGTGTCCTTGCGAAATGGCGGACACCGTTGCGGCCGTCCCGTATCTCGGGGCGGCTTTCTTGCTGCGCCCTGCGGCCGTGGGCCGCGTGCAAACGGCCGTGCGCGGGGGCACGGTCCAGCTTGCGAGTCGGAGCCCGCGGTGCGGAAACGGCTGAGGCGGTTCGGGAGGAACGGGCCGGCCGCGCGCGGGGCCCGCGCAGCAGGGCGAAGGCTTTTTCGTTGCGGGAGGTGTGCGATGTCGCATGTGGTGCAGATCGAGACGCAGGTGCGGGACCTGGCAGCGGTGCGAGCCGCCTGCCGGCGGCTGGGGCTACCACAGCCGGAGCGGGGGACGGTGACGTTCTTCGACGGCACGGCCACGGGATGGGCGGTGCGGCTGCCGGGGTGGCAATACCCGGTGGTGCTCGATCCGGAAAGCGGCCGGATTCACTTCGACGACTACAACGGTCGTTGGGGTGACCGCCGTCGGCTGGACGCATTTCTGCAGGCGTATGCGGTGGAAAAGACGCGGCGGGAAGCCCGGCGCAGGGGGTATCGGGTGACCGAGCGGGCTCTGCCGGACGGATCCATCCAGTTGCGGATCGAAGTGGGAGAGTGAGCCATGAAGACCATCGAAGTGACCGTGCGTCCCGACGGTTCGACGCGCGTCCGCACGCGGGGCTTCTGGGGCGCGGCGTGTCGCCGGGCGAGCCGCTTCCTGGAGCGGACGTTGGGCCGTCGCCTGTGGGAGCGACGGACGCCGGAGTTTTACGAGCGACCTCCGCTGCGGCGCGAGCAGCGGGAACGGGACGGTGCGTGAGGCCGCTTGCGGGCGGCGGCGGATGGAAACACGAAAGGAGGAGCACTGCCGATGAGTGAGAACAGGACCCATTCTCCGGACGAGAGTGAGCGAGCCAATGCGGGCCTGGCGACTCGCGTGTGCGAGCTGGTCCGGGCGTGCTGTTCGGGCCTGTGGATCGAGAGTCACGAGCACGAGGATGCGCTGCGGGAACTGGCTGAACTGGCGGCCGCCCAGGACTGGACGCTGGCCGTGTGGTCCGCCGAGAGTGGACTGCGAGGTGCGGGCGCCGATCCCCTGGGGGCTGCCGCGGGCGATGGGCCCGAGGATGCGGACGAGGCCGCCGACCCGCTGGTGGCGGTGCGCGCGCTGACGCAACTCGCCGACGGCCGCCGCCCCGTATTGCTGGTGCTGGTCAATCTGCATCGATTTCTGCACCGGGCGGAGCTGGTGCAGGCGCTGGCCGAGCACATCGGCTGGGGCAAGAGACAGCGGGCGACGCTGGTCGTGCTGGCCCCGGTGGTGGATGTGCCGGTCGAGTTGCAGCGGCTGCTGGTGGTGATCGAGCACCCGCTTCCGGACCGCGAACAGCTCCGGCAGATCGGCCGCGAAATCGCCACCGAGCCGGGCGAGTGGCCAGAGGGCGAGCAGGAGATGGCGGTGCTGGATGCCGCGTCGGGCCTGACTCGGCTGGAGGCCGAGAATGCGTTCAGCCTGGCCCTGGTGCGGCACGGGCGCGTTGCGGCCGAAGCCGTCTGGGAACTGAAGACCGCCGCGCTGCGGACCGGCGGGTTGCTCCAGGTGTGGCGGGCGAAGGACGGCTTCGACGCGCTGGGCGGGTTGGGGGCGCTGAAGGCGTTCTGCCGGCGTTCGCTGCTGTGTTCGTCCCGTGACGATCGCGATCGCCGGGCTCGCGGCGTGCTGCTTTTGGGCGTGCCGGGGACGGGAAAGAGTGCCTTTGCCCGGGCACTGGGACACGAAACCGGCCGGCCGACGCTGTTTCTGGATGTGGGGGCCCTGATGGGATCGCTGGTCGGGCAGACCGAGCAGAACGTGCGGCGGGCTCTGCAGACGGCCGATGCGATGGCTCCCTGCATCCTGTTCGTGGACGAGCTGGAAAAGGCCCTCAGCGGCGCGATGACCTCGGGGCGGACGGATTCGGGGGTCACCGCCCGGCTGTTCGGCACGCTGCTGACCTGGCTCAGCGAACACACCAGCGACGTGTACTTCGTCGGCACGTGCAACGACGTCTCGAAGCTGCCGCCGGAGTTTTCACGGGCCGAGCGATTCGATGCGGTGTTTTTTCTGGATCTGCCCGGGCGGACGGCGAAGGACGCCATCTGGGAGCTGTATCAACGGCGGTTCGGGCTGCCCGAGCAGCCGCGGCCCGACGACACCGATTGGACCGGTGCGGAGATTCGCGCCTGCTGCCGGTTGGCCGCCCTGCTGGATCTGCCACTCACCGCCGCGGCACAGAACGTCGTGCCGGTGGCGGTGACCGCAGCCGACGCGGTCGAACAACTGCGCCGCTGGGCCGATGGCCGTTGCCTGGATGCCGAACGCCCCGGCCGCTACCGCCGTCCGGAGCGACTGGAGAACAACGCACCGGGTACGCCTTCTGCTCGCCGCCGTCCGACCCGCCGGCGGTAGTCACCCGCCCCAGCGCTGGGCGCAATTCTGAGTGCGTTCCGTTCGGGGGCTGCGTCCTTCGACGCAGGTCTTCTGGCGGCTGCGGCTTTTGGGGCGCGCCACGGGGCTTCGGCCCGACCAGCTCGGTACTCCGTGGCCGGCTCCCGCCCGAAACACGCGCACGCTACGGCTGCCCGGAGAGGTGCCCTCCGACCGGAAAGCTCCCTGTTCCCATCGGGGAGCAGGCAGGGCGAAGGGCCCCGCGCTCGGCGCCGCTTTCCGATTCCGCCGACGTGCACAACCACCAACTCTTCCCGCGGCCCTGAACCCACTGGCCGCATCTGGAGAGCGGTCCCGCACGGTGCGTTTTCTGTGTCTTGTCAAACCAGGCAAAGGAGGACCTCGCTCATGACCACCACACCTGTTTCGTCCGTCAGTTCTTCGTCCGTGGCTTCCGCTGTTCGGCCTGACGCCGACCGTCCGCCGGACCGGTTGCAGCCCGCGGAACTGAGCGCTGTTGCGGAAACCGCCGGCCCGAACGTCGCGGACACCTCGACGACCAGCCTCGACCCTGCCGAGCGGCTCCGGCAGTCCACCGCCGCGCTGCGTCTTTCCTTCTCCTGGCTCGGCACGCGCCGCGCGCTCACCGCGGACCAGAAAGCCCGCGCCGCGCGACCCTTCGGGGCTCAGCACGACTTCCTCTCGGCTGCCAAGAAACTCCTCGACACCCGCCATCCTCTCTTCCAGGCCGTCACAGCCGTGCGTAACCGTGCCGTCCGCTTCTGGAAGCAGCACAGCCTGCCATTCCCCGAACCCGGCATCCGGCTGATCCGCCGCTGCGACTTGCAACCGATCGAGCGGCAGATGCAGCAGCTCCGGGCCGAGTTGCAGGACGCGGTACATGAGCTGGACCGGCACTATGGCGAGCTGCGGCAGATCGCGCGGCAGCGGCTGGGCGCGTTGTACGACCCGGCCGACTATCCCACCACGCTCCGCGATCAGTTCTCGATGAGCTGGGACTACCCGTCGATTGAACCGCCGCCGTACCTGCAGTGGCTGGACCCGGAGTTGTATCGCCGCGAAAGCCGCCGCGCGGCTGAGCGGTTCCGCGAGGCGGTCGAGTTGGCAGAGCAGGCC
>RFHO01000398.1 GCA_003696385.1 Planctomycetota bacterium
GGGTGCGTGACGCGCGTCACTCGGCCATTTCCTTCAGCTTCTTCAGCGGCCGGATCTTCACGACATTCCGAGCCGGTTTGGCCTTCACCACCATCATCTCGCCCGGTCGGAACGGATTGGGGCGGGTCGTTTCCTTCGTGGCCGGCTTGTGAATGACCTGAATCTTGAACAACCCCGGCAGCGCGAACTGGCCGGCTCCGCCCTTTCCAAGGTGCTTGCCCATCAGATCAGCCAAGGCGTCAAGCACGGAGGAAACCTGTTTGCGCGACAGCCCCGTGGCTTCGGCAAGTGCATTGAGGATTTCGCTTTTGGTCGGCGGTTTCTTGGAAGCTTTCTTTTTCGCCATCGTGGCTCCTTTCGCGAAAAGAGGCGGAATGGTTCGGCCCCGGCTACCGGGGACGCATCACTGTGATCGAAGCAGACCGCATGCCGCGGCTTCGGACAGGCCGATAATTACGAATCTGGCTGTCGGATTGTCAAGCAAACGGCCGTTTTTCGCAGCACCACAGCAGCGTCGCCCGTGGTGCGCAGCGTTCTGCGAAACGGCCATCGCGCGTCGCGTCGGTGACTGCCGGACGCTTCGTTCGTGCTCCGTCGCTCATCCCCGCTCCACAAAGTGGTCCGCCTGCGGCAGCGTCCGCGAAGCACTGCGGACCGTCGCCCTTCGACGGTGAACGATTTCGTTGCGATCCACGTCCCACACCGTCCATTCGACCTGCACGATGCCGAAGGGGACTTCCGGAGAAATCCACAGATCGCAGCGGAACCGCAACGGTCGCCTACGCCCCGGCGGAGTGTACAGAACCTGCGTGGCGGACCGTTGACAGCGAAACGCCTCCCGTCGAAGCGGCGTTTTCACGTATCGAATCAAACCGGGGTAATACGGCCGCGCGCGGGGAACGCCTCGCAACGCGGTCGTCCACTGATCGGCCACCTCCGCCGACGGTTCGTTCGGCAGCCACTCCGGTCGCGGCACATTCCCCAGAAGCCGATCGATCGCAGCCCCCTTGCGTGGCCACAGCAGATACTCCTCCAGTTCCGCGCCGTCGGCCCAGGCATCGGCGTCCAGCATGTACACGGCCCGCCGGCACGGAGCGGCTTCTGCCGCGGCCTGCCAGCGAATCTCCAACCAACGCCGCCCACGAGTCGCCCGAGACGCTCCGTCTCCCCCGTCATCGCCGTCCCCCACAGGACCGCGATCGGTGATCCGGATCACGAACGCCTGCCCCGTCTCGTCGTATCCGGCCAGTTCGACCCAATCGCCCCGTGAGTCGGCGGACGGCGGGTTCACGACCCACGACCAAACGTCGCGCGGGAACGGAACCGGCCGATCGCGATAGTCGATCAGCCCCCAGCGTTCCAGCAGCACGTACAACCACGGGTGTTGCCACGGATTGGCGAACGGGTAGGTGGCCGAAAACGCCGAGATCGCCAGCAGGACGGCCAATACCGCGGCGAATGCCCGGTGCCCGAACCGCTGCATGCCATGCTCCACCGCCGCCGGCACCGGCAGCAGCCACAACGGCGTCAGCCAGATCGCCCATCGCAGCGCCGCACTCACGCCGCCGTAGTTGTAGTTCGCCGTCCGCGACAGGTAGAACGCCAGGATCCAGACGGTCAGCAGCAGCCCCAGCAGCGCTGCGATCTTCTGCGCCCGCAACGCCCCCAACCGCCCACAGCCGCCGCCGTCCGGCGCGGTATCCGAAACCTCCGCCGCGCCGTCGGCGTTGTCCTTACCCGGTCGATTCACGGCCCCGGACGGATCCGACGATCGGCGTCCGAGCGTCAGCCACCAGCCGTAAACGGTCACCAGCAGTGCAGGATACAGCGACACGATCCCATGATGCCCGAGCACACAATGGAACAGGTAAACCAGCGGACTCTCACCACCGCGGTCGATGCCATGCGGGTCGGCCCAGTAGCTGGGAATTCCGTCCACCACGTACCGGTACTTCTCGGTGCCGTAGTAGGCGTAGAACGGCTTCCACCCGCCGGTGGCGATGTAGTTGGTTACGAAGAACGCTCCCAGCGGAACCAGCGCCGCCGGCACGAAAAACAGCCACGTACGCCGCGGCGACTGGCGCAGGCACAGCCACCAGGCCACCGGGCCCCACACGAACGCCGGCAGCTCGTGACACGGGACCATCGCCGCCCAGAACCCCGTCCAGGCGAACAGCCATCCCGACAGATCCCGCATGCGGCTTGAGCGAGCAGCACCTCGCCCCCCCGCCGGCTCCGACGATGGCAACCCGCCCACCGCCACCGGTAGGGGACGACCGATCCAGTCCGTTCGCGGAGGCTGCTCCACGATCCGCAACAGTCCCCACAGTGCGAAAACCAGGCTGCTCGCGGCGACCGTGTGATTGTTCAGCGTCGTGAGGAACGGCAGCACCAGGCAGGCGAAGCCAGCCAGCAACAGAACCGTGATTCGGCCTGTCGGCGAAACATCCCAGCGACGGACGATCGAACGCAAGGCCACCAGCGCGAGCACCCACGGCATCCAATTGATGACCAGCAGGATCAGTCGCGAAACGGCCGCCGTCCGCGACCACAGATCCCAGCCCAGCGTGTGCTTGACGATCCAGTACAGTCCCGCGGTGACCGTCGCCAGCAGGGGCGGTTTGCTCGAATAGAAGTGCCCTTCGTGCAGAACCTTGTCGATGGTGTCCCACCGTGGATGCGATGCGATCCGGTCGATGCGGTACGTCCCGTCTTCCACCAGCGAAAACACCGTACACCAACGCGAGCGGTCGTTCGCGCTCTGCAGCGGCTCGGCAAGCATGATTCGCGCGAACAGGACACCCGCCGCTACGGCGATGATCAGCCAATCGACCGCATCCGTGCCGAGGCCCCCTCCGGCGAGCGACCGCTCCGCAGCCGTCCGCCGGACATGACGAGGAACACCACGCGACGGGTCCGTCCCGCCCTCGTTTGCGGCCGTACGTGGCCCCTTCTCGCTCTGTGGTTCCATCGTCATCGCGCGCTCACTGCATCATTCCGCACCGTCGGGACACCTCGCCTGAACCGGGAAGCGGGCCGCGTTTCAAGCCGTCCGTGCACCCGTCCCGGTCGACGCACCTATCGATGCAAGGGGCACCGAAACACTCCCGACCCGCGTCCGGCCGCTCGCCGATGCCCCGATGCGGAACCACTCTCCATTCGATCCGACACGCCGCGCCGCCGGTCCCTGCTTCTCCGAACGGCGATCGAACGGAAAGGGCGTGGAAACGGTTTGCACGTCCCGGGAAGCAACCGGCAGGGAGCTCACCGCGCCGGTTGAATCCTGAGTTCGAGCTGGGACGGCGGCGGCGTGAAGCTCTTCACGTGCTCGTCCGCCAACCGCTTCAGTTCGGCGACCACGTCGGGATGCTGGGCCGCCACGTTCCACTGCTCGCCGGGGTCGTGCTCCAGATGGTACAGCAGCGGCGGGTCGTGCTCCTTCGGTCCGCCGCCGCCGTAGGCCGGCTGCGTGACGAAATGCGCTTTCCAGGGGCCTTTGCGCAGCGCGTACAGCCGGCGGCCGCGATAGTAGTAGACGACGCGCCGCGGACTGGAGCCTTTGCCCAGCAGTACCGGTGTGAGGTCGACGCCGTCGATCACCCGGTCCTGGGGAAGCGCAACACCGGCCAGGGACAGGCAGGTCGTAAAAATGTCCATCGTGCAACCCAGCTCGGCGGTCGTGCGGCCCGCGGGAACGTGCCCGGGCCACCAGGCGATCGCCGGCTCCCGCATGCCACCTTCCCACGTACTTCCCTTGCCGTCACGAAGCAGTCCTGCGGAACCGCCCTGATCGCGGAAAATCAGCCACGGCCCGTTGTCGCTGGTGAAAAACACCAGCGTGTCCCGGTCGAGCTTCAGGTCGCGAAGCGTCTGCAGGATCCGGCCCACCGCGGCGTCGAGTTCTTCGACCACGTCACCGTACAGCCCGCGTCGGCTGCGACCGGCGAATTCCTCGGAAGCGAACAGCGGCACGTGCGGCATCGTGAACGGCAGGTACACGAAAAACGGTCGGTCGCGCTGCTCGTGGATGAACCGGATCGCCTGTTCCGCATATCGTCTGGTGAGCGTGTGTTGGTCGGCCGGCCGTTCGATGATCCTGGTTCCCCGAATCAGCGGCACGTTGAAATATTCGACCTTCGGCGGCCGGAAGGCGGCCATCCCGCGCGGGGCATCGGCCACGCGGTCCATGTCGTTGGAATACGGCAGTCCGAAGTAGAAATCGAATCCGTTGGCCGTCGGCAGGAATGGGGGCAGATGTCCCAGATGCCATTTGCCGATGCACGCGGTGGCATAGCCGCGTGTCTTGAGCGCCTCGGCCAGCGTGATTTCATCCGGCGGAAGGCCTCCGGCCGAATCCGGAAACAGCACGCGGCGTTTCGAACTGCACATGCCATTGCGGATCGGCAGCCGGCCGGTCAGCAGAGCCGCCCGGCTGGGCGTGCACACCGGTGCGGCGGAATAGAATTGCGTCCACTTCATCCCCTCGGCGGCCATCCGATCCAGATGGGGCGTGTGAATCGTGGGATGGCCGAAACACCCCAGGTCACCGTACCCGAGGTCGTCGGCGAACAACACGACGAAATTCGGCGGTCGCCGGGACGTTTCGGCGGCTTGTGCGCCGCGTTCCAAACGTGCCCCGCTCAGCACCGCCGCGACGACAAGGACGCCGCCGATCCCCCGACCGCATCGAGCGAACAGGTTCCAGCAGCTTCTCGACGATTGGATCATTCGTCGGCCTTTCCATTGGTTGTTTCTGCACCGGCCGGTGCGTCCGCCGCTTCAGCGGAACCCGCCTCCGAGACGGCGTCCTGGTCGTGCTCGGCGTGCGGCGGCGGTGCGAACCCCCTTCGCATCGTGTTCTCGGTGATGTTTACCGGGATGAGGAACTGCTGCAGATAGTCCGGCCCACCGGCCTTGGAACCGATTCCCGAAAGCTTGAACCCCCCGAAGGGCTGCCGTTCGACCAGCGCGCCGGTGATCGGACGGTTGATGTACAGGTTGCCGACTTCGAATCGCCGCCGCACCTTGGCGATGTTTCCGGGACTGCGACTGTACAGTCCGCCGGTCAGGGCGTAGTCCGTATCGTTGGCGATGGTCAGGGCGTGATCGAGATCGCGTGCCCGGATCACCGCCAGTACGGGGCCGAAGATTTCCTCCTGCGCCAATCGGGAAGAGGGATCGACGTCCAGGAACACGTGCGGCCCCACGTAGTACCCTTCCTCCGCCAGGTCCCCCACGTCGACGGCCAGTCCACAGGCGAACTCTTCCGTGCCCAGCTCGATGTACGACTCGATCTTTCGCAACGCCTCTTCGTCGATCACCGGCCCGACCTCCGTGACGGGGTCCTCCGCCGGACCGACCGGCAGGCTGCGTGCCGCCTCGATCAATCGTTCGACGAACGCGTCGTACACCGGTTCCAGCACGATCGCACGGGAACAGGCCGAGCACTTCTGGCCGGAATAGCCGAACGCACTCTTGACCACACCCATCACCGCTTCGTCCAGATCCGCGTCGTCGTCGATGATGATCGCGTTCTTTCCGCCCATTTCTGCGATCACGCGCTTCACCGAGCGTCCCAGGTGCTCGACCTCCGCGGCCTGTCGGTTGATCTGCAGGCCGACGGCCCGAGAACCCGTGAAAGCGATCATGTCGATGTCCCGACTTTGCACCAGCGGCGGCCCGACCTCCTCACCGACCCCCGGCAGATAGTTGACCACTCCGGCGGGAATGCCGACTTCGTCGAAGATCTCCATCAGCTTCGCCGCAATCACCGGCGACTGTTCGGCCGGCTTCATGACCACAGTGTTCCCCGTCACCAGAGCGGCGACCGTCATGCCCGTCAGAATCGCCAGCGGAAAATTCCATGGAGCGATCACCACGCACACGCCGCGGGGACGATAGAGGTATTCGTTTTCCTCGCCGGGGACGTCACACCGCCGCCCTCTGGCCAGCCGCCGCATCTGCTGAGCGTAGTACATGCAGAAGTCGATCGCCTCTGTGATGTCGGCGTCGGCTTCGGCCCAGGGTTTGCCCACTTCGAAGATTTCCCAGGCCGCCAGCTCGAAGCGGCGTTTGCGGAGCTGGTCGGCCACCAGCTCCAGGTACTCGGCCCGATGTGCCGGGTCGGTGGCCGCCCATTTGTCGAAGGCCGCGCGCGCCGCCGCTATGGCCTCGGCGGCATGCTTGGCCGTCGCCGCACACACGCGACCGACGACCTGTTGCTTGTGCGACGGATTGCGGGAAACGATTTCTGCCCGCGAATCGACCGCACGCCCGTTGATATGCAACGCGTAGTCCCGCCCCAGCTGTTCGCGCACCTCGTCGATCGCCGCCTGCAGGGCTCTGCGGTTCTCTTCGCGGCTGAAGTCCGCGTGGGGTTCGTTGCGGAACTCTCCGGGAGCCGGTTGCGGAACGGGTGCAGTGAGCATCAGCGGCCCTCGCTGTTTGGGGTCTTCCAGCAAACGGTCGATGGAAAAGTGCTCCGTGAAACTCTGGCGGAGAAACGAATCGTTGGAGGTGTTCTCCAGCAGGCGACGGACCAGATAGGCCATTCCCGGGATCAGTTCTCCAAACGGCGTGTAGATCCGCACGCGATGCCCGAGGCTGCGGATCACCTCGGCGATCTCTCCGCCCATGCCATACAGCATCTGAATTTCGAAATCGCCCGGAGCGACGTCCTCCGCCTCGGCCCATGCCAACGCATGCGCCAGACTGCGAACGTTGTGGCTGGCGATCGCCGGTCGCAACCAACGGTGGTTCTGCATCAGTACCGCGGTCAGTTGCTCGAACTGGGCGTCGGACATCCACTTCTGCTGAAACACGGGGATGGGCCAGCCGCGGTACTGCGCCACGATCGTCTCGTAGTCCCAATAGGCCCCCTTGACCAGTCGCAGCCAGATCGGCGTGCCCCGCCGTTTGACCCACGCCAGCAATCCTTCCAGATCGCGCGCCGCTTCACGAAGGTACGCCTGGACGACGATGCCCACGTTTTCGAAATCGCGAAACTCGTCCTCGCTGAGCACTTCCTGAAAGATCTGCAGCGTCAGATCCTTGTAGGCATACTGCTCCATGTCCACGTGCACATACGCGTGCACTTCCCGGGCCAACCGGAGGATCGGCCGCAGGCGGGCCTTGACCTGCTCAGCGGTGTAACGGGGGGCGATCGGCCGGAAGTGGCTGTCCAGGGCACTGAGCTTCAATGAGACGTTGACCCGCGGAATTGGTCCGCGGGAGTCGCGATCCAGAATGGCGTCTTCGGACCACTGGTCGACCGCCGGTGTCAGACCGCGAATCAGCTCCAGGTAAGCCTGCTGGTACGCGTCGGCTTCGACATCACTGATCACCGCCTCGCCGAGCAGATCCAGCGTGAAGGCGAAGCCGCGGCGCCGCAGCTTCGCCACCGCCTGCAAGACATCCTCGACCGTCCGCCCGGCGATGAATCGCGACGCCATCCGCCGGGCGGTCGCCCGCGCATTGATCGCCAAAGCGCGGGCCAGCACCGTGTTGTGCGCCGACAGGTCGATCGCAATCCGCGCGGCACCGGGCAGGAACCGCCGCACGTCCTCGAAGTACTCCTGCAGATGGCGGACCACCGACTCCGGTGTCCGCAACATCGGCAGCACGTCCACGAAGCGGAACATCTGGACCTTGACGGACTCATCCGACATCGCCCAGCGCAGGATCCGCTCATCCCACCAGCGCCGTTCGAAGATCGACGCCTGACGCTGCGCGATGCTCTCCCAGATCCGCCGTCCCAGGCGTTGCGTCTGCCGCTCGACGGTTCGTTGCAATCCTGCCTTGCGCTTGCCCATCCGTCGTGACGCTCCGCTGCCTTCCCGACGCGCACGGTCCGTCGGTTGCGGAACCCGCGCCGTCGCATCCGGTGCCGCGACCGGCTCCCCAACACCGCCCGGCGACGCGACGGCACACCGCCGCCCTTTCGTCGAGGTGTCGCCGGACGCCCTCGTCACGATCCTGACGCGGCGGCCGACTCCCCGTCCTCCGGCGGATCCGGAACGGCCGCCACCGGTTCGCTGCGTGCCACGACCTGCACCGCCGTGGCCTCCGCCGCCCCCTGCCGCAACTTGGCCCACATCAACAGCCACGTGGGAACCAGAATCGGTCGCACCACGAACGTATCCAGCAACACGCCGAAGGCCAACGCGAAGCCGAGCTGACGCAATCCGGCCAGCGTCCCCGAAATCAACGAAGCAAACGTTCCTGCCATGATGATGCCGCAACTGGAGATGATGCTGCCGGTCCGCTTCAAGCCTTCAATGACCCCTGTCACTTCGTCGTGCCGTTCCTGCTCCTCGTGGATCCGCGACATCAGGAAGATGTTGTAGTCCTCGCCGACCGCCACCAGGATGGTGAACAGGAACATGGGCACCTTCCAGTCCAGCCCCGCAAAGCCCGCCGGATCCAGTGCATAGAACACCAGGAACGTCACCCCCAAAGTGACCAGGTAGCTGAAGAACACGCTGGCGATCAGATACAGGCACACGCCCGGCGTGCGCAACAAGGCCACCAGGATCAGATAGACCACCAGCAGGACCAATGAGTTGACGCGGATCTGATCGCGATCCGTCACGTTCTTCAGATCGCGGATCCCCGCGGTCGGTCCCAGCGCGTACAACCGCGTGCTGTCCGGCAAATGTCGCTGCGACAGTTCTCGCAGGCGGCCTTCCAGTTGCGTGATGCGTTCGATGCCGTAGCGCGAGAAGGGGTCCTCGCTCATCACGCATTCCAGCAGCGTGACGTGTCCTGCCTTCGGCCCGTACGGCGCCACATAGAACGGCTCCGCCCGCTTGCGCATGATCCGCAAGCGCAGTCGTTCCTGGAGCGTTCGGCCCTCCGGTGTGGCCTCGAACCCCAGTGGGAAGGCAATCGAACGGACGTCCGCCAGCGCCAGTCGCTCTTTCTCGGCCCGCAGTGCCAGGCACAGTTCTTCCAGCTGCTTCTGCACCTGCGGGCTGGTGAAATCGATCGACGGCGATTCGATCAGAAAGCGTGCCGGTCCGATCACCCCGGGCGGGAAGTGCCGTTGAATCGCCCGAGCCCCCTTCACGCTCGGTTTGCTCGCCGGCAACTCACTGATCAGGCCGTACGTCAGCGTGCCCCAGAACCAGACGCAGGCAACGGCGAACGGCAGCATCAGACCAACCGTCACCAGCCAGATGGTCACCGGCCGCGCAAGCACGTTGCGACCGATCCAGTCCCACAGGCGTTCCACTGCCGCTTCGTCGACCCAGACCATCAACGGCCGCTGTGGCTGAACCCAGCCCCGGCGGTCGATGCCCGTCGGCTGCACCATCCGCGGCCAGAAGGCAAACCGCCCCGAGACCCGCATCAATGCGGGAGCCAGCGTCAGCGCCGCCAGCAACACCACCAACAGGCCGAACGTGATGCCATAGCCGGCTTCGCGGAATTTCCCGAACTCCGCAAAGCACAACATCGCGATCCCGCAAATGACCGTGCCTGCGCTGGCCGTGATCGCCGCCCCGACTCGCTCGATCGCCCGCTCGACCGCCGCTCCCGAATCGTGCCGCTTGCGAAACTCCTCCCGAAACCGGGCGATCAGAAACAGGCAGTAGTCCACTCCGGCTCCGTAGGCCAGAACCGTGATGTACACCTCGATGCCGTCGAACAGCCCGAGCCACCCCCACCCCGCCATCAGTGCGAGCAGGCCCAGTGCCACACCCACCGCGACGAACACGGTGAACAGCGGAATCACCGCCAGAAACGGCGCGCGATAGATCACCACCAGCAGCGTGATGACCAGAATGAACGTCCACAATTCGGTGGATCGCGAGCTTTCCGCCATCGCGCGGATCATGTCTCGACCGACGGTGGCCGATCCGCTGATGAACAACTCCAGCCCGGGGGGAATCCGATTCGCCCGTTCCAGCGTTCCCGCGGGGCCGATCAGCTCCTCGATCCGGTCGATCAGCGGGCCGTTCTTTTCGTCGCGAAAGCCCGTCGGCAGGTCGATGATCAGCAGGGTCGCCTTGCGGCTTTCGCTGATCAGCAGTTTTCCGACCGAGGGGTCGTCGAAGGCCCGCACATACTGAATCGGCTCCGCCTCGTCGGCCACGGGTTCGCGCCGGGACGGGCCGCCTGCCTTGTCACCGACCGCCCGCTCGGCGCCGACCGGGCGTTCGCCGGCTGCCGACCTGTTCTTCTCCGGCGGCCGCGGCTCCTGCTCGCTCTCATCGTGCGTCTGCGGCAGACTTCCCGAAAAACGGCGGCCGGGCGCCAGAAGCCGCGGCATTTCCTCCGCCACGATCCGCTGCAGTTCGGGCTTCAGGACGTCCCGGACGAACTCGAAGTCGCTTTCCAGCAGCCCTTCCGCGCGTCCTTCGCGCTGCACGACGATCACGATCGTGCTGGCCACGGGTTGCTGCCAGCATTCTTCATAAAGGCGCGTGGCCACGCGGCTGGGCGCATCGGGCGGGAGAAAGTTCAGCTCACCGGTCTCCACCACCGATTTCCACGGCGGCGCCAGCGACTTGAGGCCGATCAGCCCGACCAGCCACAGCACGATCAGAATCGGAAAGAAGTGCCGGACGATGCGTCCCAGAGCTGCAAACATCGGGATGTCTGGTCCCAACAGCGGGGCTTTGCCTGACCGCGACACCGCGATCCAATGCGGTCCCGCGCGTCCTCATAACGTCGACCGCGACCGCGCACAGTCGCCTCACGGACACGACACGCCCATCAGTCACGTCCCGGAACGGCCACGGCACCTCGATGATCGTCTGACGGCTCGCCTGATTCAGCGGCCGGAACCGGCAGACGCATCGCGCACCGCGGAGCATACCGTTTGCCGCCCCGGCCCGCAAAAGCGTCACCGCGACACCCCCACTCGCCGACCGCCACACCCCCGCTCGCCGACGGCACGGCGGCCGCAAACGCTCGACACCAAGACGGACGGCCTCACTGACCGAATCGGGACCGGTCAGCCGACAACGCCGCACGTTTTTCCGAAACGCGCTGCTCCCGGCCCTCCGCAGCACGCAGCCGCCCGGCCGTCGGCGGAGTGTATTCGTGCCGACCGCTCACCGGCGGCACGGACAAGGCCCCAAACGACGCGACGGATCGACGAACCGTCCGGTGCCCGCGGCCGCCGCTTCCGGCAATCATGCACGTCCCTACGACGCGCGATTCCCGAACGGCCCGACCGTCTCCGAGGACGACCTTCGGCGGCGTCTCCGGGCAGCTAACGCGGCCCCCGGTCCCCTCAGTACTCCCGCTTCGTCGTAATCCCCGGGTTGGGGACGGGGTAACGTCCGTTTTCGTCGGCCTGCAACGGCGCCGGGCCCCCCAGCTTCAGCTTGTCCACGTTCGGCGCGAACTCGTGGTCGTGGTTGAACATCTGCTCCAACGTGATTTCCTGCCCGGTGTGGGCCGCCATGCGCCCCATCGACGTGACGATGCTGGCCATCGCCCCCCGTTCGACCTCGTTGTACGGTCGGTCAGCGCGGATCGCGTCGATCAGGTCGTCCCATTCGACCTGATACGGGTTGGGCTCCGGCTGTGGGAAAGCCCACTTCAGCTTTTCGCGAAGCTGGTTGTGGCCGTCGTAGATCCGGCATTTGGCCGGCGTGTGAGCGGCCGTCGAGATCACGGCCAGGCCCTTGGTCCCGTGAGCGAAGCTGGCGAACTGCCGGTAACAGTTCGGAATCGTGCGGCCGTCGACGTACAGCTTCGTGCCGTCTGCGAAAGTGTACTCGATCGAATAGTGATCGAAGTTCTGATCGACCATGTTCCCGCGGTAGTGCCGGCCACCACTGGCGATCGCACGCACCGGCCAGGCGTCCTTCATCCAGCAGCACTCGTCGATGTTGTGGATCAGGAAGTCACTGACCGCACCGCCGCTGGCCCACAGGAACGCGTGGAACTTGCGGATCTGGTATTCCAGTTCGTTCATGCCCTTGGGCACCGGACCGACGTGGGCCGAACCGGTCGGGCCCGTCATCCGGTAGGCCCGCATCGTCAGAATCTCACCGACCTGGCCGTCTTTGATCCGGCGATACAGTTCCTGACGGGCCTTGCAGTGCCGGCACATCAGCCCCACACCGACCTTCATGTTCTTGTCGACCGACTGCTTGGCCAGGTCGAGCATCCGCCGCGTGGTCGGCGCATCCACCGTGACGGGTTTCTCCATGAAAACGTTGATGCCCTTCTGGATCGCATACGTGAAGTGGACCCAGCGAAAAGCCGGCGGTGTGGTGAGAATCACCACGTCGCCCGGCCCCAGACAGTCCATCGCATGACGGTACGCGTCGAAGCCGATGAACTTGCGATCGTCCGGCACATCCACCTGCTTTTCGTGGCGTCGGCTGAGCGCCCGGTAGCTGTTCGCCAGGCGGTCTTCGAACACGTCGGCCATCGCCACCAGCTTCACTGGGCCGTGCTTGACCGACATCGCATTGCTGGCCGCGCCGGTACCACGGCCGCCGCAGCCGACCAGCGCCAGCCGAATCGTGTTGTTCTCGCCGGCGTACGCATACACCCCCGCGTTGGCGACCAGTGCCGCCGCCCCGGCCGTGGCCGCTGCGTCCGCCAGGAAACCCCGTCGATTCCGCCCGCCTTTGCTCCGGTCACTCGCCTGCATTTGTCGGCCTCCTCGTTCGTCGTCCCTCACCCTGGATCCAGACGCCTATCACCGTTCGGACACCCGCCGGCCCGGCCCGCCGCAACCAGCAGCCGACCGGCGCTCGCCGCCATCCGCAAACACCGCTCGGCCGGAAAACCGCGACGATGCCGCGACGCGCCGGGAACCGGACCGTCACCTGTCCCTCCGGGCCATCATCCCACCTCGTTCGACCGACCGCAACCGATCCGGTCGACGCGGTTTCGAATCCAAGGCGAGCACTCCAGCACACCGCGCAACCCCAGCGGCACCGGCCCCCTGCATCCGCGGACACAGCACCGCGGCGTCTGCAGAACACAACACGGCCACGGCGACTGTTGCGTTTCGGCAACACGGCATCGAGCGCTCGGAACGCGTGCCGAAGCGGCGGACAATTCATAACCGCAGGGGATCAAGGGCGTTACGAGAGACACTGCGAGATGCGCGGAGCTTTCCGGCCCGGCAGTTGCCATACCCCTGTCTTCCGTCGCGAGCGCCGGCTTCCGACCTCCGGCAACCGACGCCGGTCGCGCGGAGCCCGCAAAGGGAGAACGCCCGCGAAACACCCGAGAACGTACGAGGACGGCCATGCGGCACGACCGTATCACGATCCACCGGCGTGGCCCTCTGTGGATCCTGGACATGGGCCCGCGGGCGATCTGGGACGGCGCAGACATGGCATTGCTGCGCGACACGCTCGCTCATGTGATCGGCGTGCAGGCAGCGCGCTCGATCGCCATCGACATGAAGCACGTGATCGACGTGCCCAGCGGCTTCTTTGGCATGCTCTATCAGTGGGCGGAACGAGGCGTTCGCGTGGGCCTGCTGCATCCGCCGCTGCACGTGCAGCGGATGCTGTGGTTTCGGCAGTTCCTCGAACCGACGCCGGATCCGTCCTTTTATCGACTGGTCCTCACCCCCGCCGAGTCCGTGCTGCCCGACGAAGCACTGCCGGCGCACACGCAGAGCGCAACACGCAAGCCTCGTTCTTCCAGCACGACGTGAACGATTCGGCGGCACACGCTGCGCGCCCCTCCGCGGCCCTGCGTCCGCAAGCCCGCATTTCGCCGCCCGCGCTCCACGATCGGTCGGCGTCGAGTGCCATGACGGGAGATCGGGGAAGAACGACGACCGCAGTCCCCCGTCCGCGCTCCACGGTCGGTCGACGGCCATCGGGCCGCTTCAGCGTCGGCGACCGAAACGGGTCACCTGCCCGCCGTAACGTGCGTCCGGGCCCAGAATCTCCGCGATCCGCAGCAACTGGTTGTACTTGCAGATGCGGTCCGTGCGGCTGGCCGAACCCGTCTTGATCTGACCGGTGTTCAGTGCGACGGCCAGATCCGCGATCGTGGTGTCCTCCGTCTCTCCGGAACGGTGGCTCATGACCGCCGTGTAGCCGTTGCGATGGGCCAACTGCACCGCGGCAATCGTTTCGGTCAGCGTTCCGATCTGGTTGACCTTCACCAGGATGCTGTTGGCGATCCCCCGTTCGATGCCGTCCTGCAGCCGCTTGACGTTCGTCACGAACAGATCGTCACCGACCAGTTGCACGCGGTCTCCCAGAGCGTCCGTCAGCAGCTTCCAGCCGTCGTAGTCCTCTTCGTGACACCCGTCCTCGATGGAACAGATGGGGTACTTGTCGACCCATCCTTTCAGCAGCTCGACCATGCCCGCTGCGTCCAGCTGTTGGCCGTCGATCGCGTACGTCCGGGTCTGCTCGTCGAAGAACTCCGAAGCCGCAC
>RFHO01000399.1 GCA_003696385.1 Planctomycetota bacterium
ATCCGGAGCCGCATGGGTGGCGGCCGAATCGTGGTCGGCGGCCGAAACGGTCGTTCGCGGCGGCGCCGAGCCGGTCGAAAGTGAAACGGTCAGAACCGCCGCGGCACCGATCCGTCGAAACGGGCCCGGTCCGCGCACGCCGAAGCAAGGGCGTTTGTGCATGGCGATTTCCCTCTGGAGTCTGAGCGTGTCCGTCGAACGGATCGGGCGGCGGTCGGCCCGCGCGCCCACATCCAAGGATACCCGATCGGATTGAAAAGTGTCGCCCACAATCCGGGCGACGTTGGTGTGCGGTGGCATCGTGCGAGAAGTGTCGCGAATCGGCAACACGTGTTGCCGGACGTGAACGCGGCGCTCATGGCGGTGAACGCACCGCGCATTGCAAATCACGTTCCTCCGTCAGGTTACGCCATCGGCTGGGCGTCGACCCGCTGCGGAACGCAATTTGCATCGACAGGCGGCGAGGTGGTGTCTGATGTGCCGCTGCGCGCGGCGGGTGGACCGAACGCCGCCGCTGCCGTGCGGAAAAACCCCGCCGCGGTGCCGAGTGCTCTGCGGCGTTCTGACAGGCGGCGGGTGGGCACGGCGCACGGACCGGCGGGCGGTCGCCGACCGCGTGACAGCGGCATGGCACAGGCGCGATGGCGAGGAGCTGCAGCGATGAATGCCCCGCGGGAAAGCGACAGTTCGACGGCATTGCCACCGCCGGGCATCGAGCGCACGGCGACGTGGCTGGTCGTCGCGGTGGGTGTGTTGCTGTTGTTCCTGGCGATGGTGGCCGGGCTGTCGACGATGCAATCGGTCACCACACGGCGATTGCAGGATCCGACGCAACTGCGCGAGGAACCGGCGGCCGGCAATGTCGAAATCGGTGTGGCCCCGCCGGAGGACGCGGGGACACGCTGAATTTCCGACAGGCCGCGCCGGAATCGCGGCTATGACGGAGCGGTCCGGCCCTTCCCGCCGGCTTGCCGCTGCGGCTGTGCCTGCGCCCCAATGGGAGACCGGCCATCGTTTGGGCCAGCCGCGTGCCCTGCGCACCGCCGTTTGGGCCGTGGGAGGTCGATCGAGACGGCGGTCTGCAGTCCCCCGCGTCACCCCGCCGTCTCGGCCTCCGCCGCCGGTTCGAACCACCGATAGATGGCCGGCAATACGACCAGCGTGAGCAGGCTGGAGGTGATCACGCCGCCGATGACCACGGTGGCCAGCGGCCGCTGCACTTCCGCTCCGGCTCCGGTCGAGATGGCCATCGGGATGAAGCCCAGCGCGTCGGTCGTGGCGGTCATCAGCACCGGACGCAACCGGTCCACCGCGCCTTGCAAAACGGCTTCCCGGCGATTCAGCCCGTGCTTGCGCAGGTCGCGGACGTGCTCGACCAGCACCACGCCGTTCATCACGGCGATGCCGAACAGGGCGATGAAGCCGACACCGGCGGAGATGGAAAAGGGCATGTGCCGCAACCACAGTGCGAGGATCCCGCCGGTGGCCGCAATCGGCACGTTGGTGAAGATCAGCATCGCCAGGCGGCCGGAATTGAACGTGACGTACAGCAGGCTGGCGATCAGTGCCAGCGCGACGGGCACGGCGACGCTCAGCCGCCGCGTCGCCTGCCGAAGGTTCTCGAACTGCCCGCCCCAGGTGATCATGTAGCCCGGCGGCAATTCGACGTTGTCCTCGACGCGGCGCTGGGCTTCGGCGACGAAACCGGCCAGGTCGCGGCCGCGGACGTTGCACTGGATCAGCAAGCGGCGGCGGATCGCATCGCGGCTGATCTCCGCCGGGCCGTCTTCGAGCGTGATGTCCGCCAGTTGGGACAACGGGATCTGCCGGCCGCGGGAGTCGGTGATCCGCAGCAGCTTCAACTGGTCGGGATCCTTCCGGTACTGCGGAGCGAGGCGGCCCTGCAGGGGGAACCGCCGTTCGCCTTCCAGAACCTGGCCGACGACGTAGCCGCCGATCGTGCTGACCGCGTTGAGCACGTCCTGGGCGTTCACGCCGTAACGGGCCAGCGCGTCGCGGTCGACGCGGATCCGCAGGTAGGGCAATCCGGCGATCTGCTGCGCCTGCACGTCGGCGGCGCCCGGCACGTCGCGGAGCACGCGGACGATTTCGTCACCCTTCTCCTTCAGCACGTCCAGATCCTCGCCGTACAGGCTGATGCCGATATCCGAGCGCACGCCGGCAACCAGTTCCTGGACGCGGAGTTCGATCGGCTGTGTGAAGCTGTAGGCGTTGGCCGGAACTTCCGTGGTCAGCCGCCGTTGCATCTCGGCGATCAGTGCCTGTTTGTCGGGAAACCGCCACGTGTCGCGCGGTTTGAGCTTCACCAAAATATCCGTCTGGTTGATGCCCATGGGGTCGTTGGCGATTTCCGGGCGGCCGGTCTTGGAGACCACCGATTCCACCTCGGACATGGACAACAGGCAGCGCTCGATCTGCTTGGTCATTTCCAGCGACGCTTCGAGTGAGACGCTGGGCAAACGTACGGCCTGGATGGCGATGTCGCCTTCGTCGAGCTTGGGAATGAATTCGCCGCCCAGCTGCAATGCCAGCAGAACGCTGACCAGAAAGGCGGCGACGGCAGCACCGAAGACGGTCCGCGG
>RFHO01000400.1 GCA_003696385.1 Planctomycetota bacterium
CGGCGCGCCGCCCAACCAGGGCTCCGGAGGTTCCGTTCGCAATCGCCGCAAGCGGCGCCCGCAATGCCTGCCGCAAGAATACCGCGCGAGCGCCGCTCCACGGCGACAGATGCGATGCGCCGCAGTCTCGAAACGCCATCCGGCACAGGCACCCGACGATCACACATCGGCCATGATCGGTTCGACGTCAACCGGTTGCAAGAAAGTGGCGTGCCGCGGGTCGGCGGCTTCTTAACGGACTACTTTTGTGCCGGCAGCCGGATGTCGAGGATCTCCGCCAGATCCTGCAACTGCCGTTCGGAGAACTGTCGCGTCATTCGGAAGTGCGTCTCCTCGCGCTCTTCGACGCGGTTGAGCCTGTAGGCGAATTCCCCGGGGCTCATCGCCTGAACTTGGAACTCGCGGATCCACTTGCTTCGGTACGAGCGGCACTCGTCGAGGAGACTCTCCAGGACTTCGGCGATCCCCGGGATCCGGACGAACGGAGCCGCCTGGCGCTGCCCGGTGTCCAACAGCGTCTGCGGCACCGCAACAGCGGGCAGAGTCTTTCCGGGGATCTCCCGTGGCGATCGCAACCCGAACCCGGTGTGATGGAAGAACGTCTCGGTCCCCAGCTCCAGCAACCACCAGTCGACGATCGGGGCGCCGAGCCCGGGTCGGATCGGTGCCACACCCAGATAGTGGAGCTTCCAGGGGACTCCCCAGGATTCCAGCAACTTGCGGACGCGGCTTTCCGGAGTTTCGCCGAACGGTTTGCTCATCGGACCCTCTTTCCTCGTCTGCCAGGACATCCACCGATGCCACCGCTTCTCGCTTCGTTCCCGACGTGCGGCTCGTGAAGCACCGGTGACACGTGTTCGATACCGTGTCTGATAGCGGCGTCGGTCACAGAACCTGACGCTTCTGCAGCAGGCGAATACTGCGAAACGATGCCACCTGCGAATCCGCGAAGACAAAGACCACCTGCACGTTCCACGCCATCCGGAAATCGAATTTCCTCCGGCGTCGCGTCACACGACGAACACGCCGTCGATGAGTTGATCCTGACCGGGCCCGACGCGGCCGAGTTCGTCGCTCATGTCGAACAAGTACGTGCAGACGTTCTTCAGCTCGCTGCTGGTCCGCGTTTCCTTGCGGCGGATCTCGCCGTCACCGTTGCGGTATTCGTACTGGAAGTCCCAGGCGAGTACGGCGACGCGGCAACCGATCCCGTGCAATTTGCGGACCAGCGGCACGTAATCGCCGTCACATGCGACCAGAGCGAGCACGTCGACGGACTTGTGCACCGCCAGATCATAGGCCTCCAGCGACAGCAGCACGTCGATGCCCTTCTCGATCGGCCGCCCCCGCGATTCATCCACCGGCAGATAGTGCTGGGCGATCCCGGCCCGCATCAGGATTTCGTCGAAGCGGCGTTCGTCCTCGAGCTTTCCGGCCTGAGCCGCCGCTTCGGTGGAGAACCGGCCGCGGAAATAGTGGGCATCGACGATTCGACACAGGTGCGGCGCCACGCCCTCCCGCTCCGCCACGCGATGACGGATGAACTCCAAGACACCCATCACGTTCAACCGGCTGCGGCGGGAATGCTGAAACTTGTAATACCGGCTCACTTCGTCGAAGTATCCCCCGTCGAAGAACACCGCCACTCGACACAAAGACCGCCCCATGGCTTCTCGTCTCATCGCACACCTTCTCCGGCTGATGACCACGAACCGAACGGTTCCGCATGCAACGACGACGGTGCTCGGCCGCCGGCGCCGGTTTCGCAGTACGCCGGCCACCACTCGGCCGATCAACTTCGGCGCGAAACACGGTGGGCGGCCGCGTCCTTCGGCGAATGTCAGCCGGTAACCTCAAGTCGCCGAACGGCCCGGCCTGGCGATCCACACCGAGCACGGCAGATGCGGCAGCAGTCGTTCGACGGTGCTGCCCAGCACGAATCGTTGCAGATGCGTCGCGTCTCCAGCTCCCAGTACGACCAGGTCGACCGATTCCTGACGCACGCATTCCGACAAGACGATTTCGGGACGACCGACGCGGATTTCGGGGCGGACACCGCGGACGACGGCGCGATGGTCGGTCTGGTCGAGCAGCGCGTGCAACCGCTGAAGAGCCGCGTCCTGCGCTTCGCGGACCACCTGATCGGGATGAAACGCCGTCGACACCAGATGCAGCGTTTCCGACCGCGGAGGCGACAGGCTGTGCAGGACGATCACTTCCGCGTCGACCGCCTGGGCCAGCTCGATCGCCTGATGCAATCCGGAAATCGAGGATTCGGAAAAGTCGACCCCGACGAGGAACCTCAGCGGATGGGTCTCGCCGCCGGCGGGATCTTCGCCTGTCGCCGCAGCGGTGGTCTGCCCGGCCGGTGCGTCCACGGACGCACCGGTTGGAGCGGAAGAAGCCGACGCACCGCCGAGCGCAGACCGCTCGGAGACGACGGCGGATCCCGGCGGCTGCGGCAACTCGCCGCCTGCGGGTTCCTCCACCGGCCGGCTGCCCTCCGCCGTGGTCCGTTCGTTCGCAGGTGGCCAGATCCGCAGTTTGTCGCTCGCCCGCGCGAGCAGCACCGGAACGGTCGCGCGACGCACCAATCGAAGCGAAGTGCCGCCGAACAACCACCGTTCCGCCGGGGACAACGGCCGCGCCCCGAGCACGATCAGTTCCGCCTCGGAACTTCCCGCCTGCTCGATCAGCGCGTCGGCGACCGGCCGCAACACCGCCGCCGTCTCGATCGATGCCGGTCGCCGCCCAAGTCCGGCTTGTAGCAGGTCACGCACCCACTGCAGCACTCGCCGCGTGTCCTCATACAGCGCTTCGCGCTGAACGAGAGGCTCCGAGAGAAACGGAAACAAAGAAACCGGCTCAGGAACCGCGCTGACCAGCTTCAGATCCGCCCCGGTGACCGCCCCGAGCAGCGCCGCCCATTCCAGCGCACCGCGCAGCGGTGCGGTCAGGCGGACCTCGCCGCTCTCGTCCCCGGCGGCCGCGTCCCGGGCAGCGATCGCCTCCAGCGGATCGATTGCAACCACCATTCGCTTGGGCAGCGCCATCTGTAGCTCCATTGTGTCCTCGCCGCTGGAGCTGCCGCGCGGTGTGGGCGCAACACCGCCGGACGCCCCATTCCGGCAAATGCACCGCCGACCGCCCCGCCGTACGCTTTCTTTCCGGACGACGGTTCAGCGGACACCTTCCTCGGTCAACGCCAGAAAGGCTTCGTTGAGGTGGCGTTTGGCTCGCTGAAACGCCGCGATCCGGGCCCCCTGGGCGATCAATGCCTGCAGCAGATCATTGGCGGTCAGCCTGCTCTCGTCGACACGGATCACCCACGCCAGCCCGGCGGGACGTTCGCTGACCGCTTCGACCTCCGTCACGCCGTCACACGAACGCAGGCGTGCGGGCAATTCCGGGAACGCTTCGGCCAACTCCACGCGGTACCCCGGATGCGCAGCATCCAGCAACCGCTCCATCCGACCGCTGTACCGGATGCGGCCCCGGTCGATGATGGTCACGCTGTCACACAACTCCGCCAACTCCGAAAGAATGTGGGAACTGATGAAGATCGTCTTTCCCATGTCCCGCAGCGCACGAAGGATTTCCATCAGCTCGATGCGCGCACGGGGATCCAATCCCGAGGCGGGCTCGTCCAGCAACAGCAGTTCCGGATCGTTGATCAGCGCACGTGCCAACCCGACTCGCTGCTGCATCCCGCGCGAAAGCCCCTGCACCAGATCGTCCGCGCGGTGCGCCATGTCGGTCAATTCCAGCAGCTCGCGAATGACCCGATCCCGTTGCTTCGTGCTCAACCCATACGCCGCTCCGAAGAAATCCAGATACTCATAGACGGTCATTTGCCGGTACATGCTGAAGTAATCCGGCATGAAGCCGATCCGCCGGCGCACGCGGCGCACGTCCTTGCGGACATCCAGGCCGAAGACCTGGAGCGTCCCGTCCTGAGGCGGCAGCAACGTGCAGATCAACTTCAGACAAGTCGTCTTGCCGGCGCCGTTGGGCCCGACGAACCCGTGCAGCGACCCTTGGGCCACCGCAAAGGAAACCCCTGCCAAGGCTTCGTGCCTGCCGAACGAGAAACGCACGTCGCGGGCGACGATCGCCGCCCCACCCACCACCTCAGCCTCGAACAGATCCGCTCCGACGGCCGTTTCCGTCGCCGGCACGTCGGCCTTCGACGCGTCGTTCATGATCACCTGCCCTTTCGCCGAAGACTTGATCCTGACGCGTGCGTGCTCCGCCCGGCGCCGCACCGGTTTCCGCTTCCAACCGACGCCTCCGTGCACTCACGTTTCCGCCGGTGGTGGCCCGCCCGATTGCCATCCGCGGGCTTGCCGCCATGCAGCGATCGCAGCCGCGTCGCGGCGTGCGTCGCGTTCCAGCTGAGCCTTCAGCTTTGCGTGGTCCGGCGTCGCCCTCGCCCACCACGCAGACATCCTCAACGGCGTTCCATGCCCGCCTTCCGAGCATTCCACGCTGCCCAAAAACAGAGTGCGATCACCGATGTCAAACGACGCTTCCACCACGCATCCTGCCCAGCCGCAGACTCCGGGCAGCACCAGGTACCGTTCGTCGTGCACCGCGACGTCCATCCCGGCAAACTTGTCGCCATCGCGCCCGGACCGCAGGCCGAAGCGGCCGACCAGCGGCCACTGCCCGTCCTCCAGCAGCATCGCGGCAAATGTCCCCGAGCGTCGGATCAGTTCCCACGTGTAGTGCTGGGTGGCGATTCCGACGAGCAGACGCGGCATCCGAGGAACGATCGAAGCCTGAGAAACGAACGTCGCAATCAAAGCGTTCCGCCGGTTACCGTCATACGCGCTGATCAGCCAAACTGCCGGATCGACCGCGGCGAACAATCGACGAATGGCGTTGTAACTGCCCTCGCCGGCTGCCGTGCCGCCCTCCGGATCGCTCATAGACACGTCTCCGCCCCGCCTTTGCACACCGGTCCGCCCCGCCGTTCGACCTGTTGTCCTCGCCGGTCGCCGCCCCACGGCGACCGATCCGTGTCGGGACATTGACCCTTCGGCGACCGCCGATGAATCACGGGTTTTCCACCAACCGCTTCATTTCCCGGACGGCCTGTTCGAACCCCACCATGATCGCCCGAGCCACAATGCTGTGTCCAATGTTCAGCTCGGAAACTCCCGGGATCGCCGCCACAGGGCGGACGTTGCGATAGGTCAGGCCGTGGCCCATGTGCAGCATCAGACCGAGATCCAGAGCCACTTTCGCAGCCCGCTTGAGCGTCTGCAATTCGGTCAGTCGTTCCGTCGCCGTGCGCGCCTCCGCGTACCGGCCCGTGTGCAGCTCGACGGCGTCCGCCTGCAGGTCGCGAGCCGCCTCGATCTGATCGCCGACCGGATCGACGAACAGGCTCACTTCGATGCCCGCCGCCTTCAGCCGCTCGACGCACGCAGCAATGCGGTCCCGTTGCGCGATCACGTCCAGCCCGCCTTCCGTGGTGATCTCTTCCCGTCGTTCCGGAACGAGCGTGGCCTGGTCCGGGCGAACGTCCAGCGCGATCCGCGTGACCTCCTCGTCCGCCGCCATCTCCAGATTCAGCTTCACCTGAACCGTTTCCCGCAGCACGCGCAGGTCGCGTTCCTGGATGTGCCGCCGGTCTTCCCGCAAATGCAGCGTGATGCCGTCCGCTCCGCCCAGTTCCGCCAGTACGGCCGCCCAGACCGGATCCGGTTCGATGGTCCGCCGAGCCTGCCGCACCGTGGCGACGTGATCGATGTTCACTCCCAACGCCGGCATCTCCGTCCCTCCGCCTCGATCGCCGACCGGGCGCAGCGCCCGGCCGGGACACGCTGGCCTCGGACCGTCAAGGACGCACAATGTACGCAATTCGCCTTGCAATTGCATGAAATCCGAACGCTCGACCTCGAGCAAACCTCGAAAGTCGCCCCCCGGAACTGTACACTAGCCGCACTTGGGTCCCGGCCATGCGGCGTCCCCGCGGCACGGACGCTGGGGACGCTCTGCCGAAACCGATCTGCGGCAGGCTCCGATCGTTGGGGCCCGCGAAACGCATCCCGAGATGGTTCGATTTCCGCACACGAGGACAGACAACGTGGCAACGGACACGACAGAAGCACGCGCCGGCACTCGGCAGACCGCCGCCCAGGCCATCAACGGCGCCGAAATCCTGGTCGAAGGTCTCGTCCATCAGGGCGTGGAACTGGTCTTCGCCTATCCCGGTGGCGCCAGCATGCCTCTGCACCAGGCGCTTCTGAAGCGGCGAGACCGGATCCGGACCATCCTTCCCCGGCACGAACAGGGAGGCGGCTTCGCCGCGCAGGGCGTCGCTCGTTCGACCGGGCGCGTGGGTGTCTGCATGGCCACCAGTGGGCCGGGTGCGACCAACCTGGTCACCGCCCTGGCCGACGCGAAACTGGACAGCGTCCCGCTGGTCGCCGTCACCGGGCAGGTGCCGCAGTCGGTCATCGGCAGCGACGCATTTCAGGAAACGCCGATGATCGAGGTCTGCCGCTCGATCACCAAGCACCAGTACCTGGTGACCGACGTTCGCGACGTCGCGCGGATCGTCAAGGAAGCCTTCTACATCGCGCGGACCGGTCGCCCCGGTCCCGTGTTGATCGACTTCCCCAAGGACGTGCAACTGGCCACGCTCCCGGAGCCGCCGGACTTCGATCCGCCGATGTACCTGCCGGGCTACCACCCCGAGAAGTACCACGTCGCACCGCAGCAGATCAAACAGATCATCGCCGCCATCCGTCGATCGAAGCGGCCGGTGCTGTACGTCGGCGGCGGGATCATCAACGGAAACGCCGCGGAAGAACTGCGCAAATTCGTCGAGCGGACCCGGATTCCGGTGGCCACCACGGTGATGGGGCTGGGTGCTATTCCCGGCGATCATCCGCTGTGCCTGCACATGCTGGGCATGCACGGAACGGTCTACGCCAACTACGCCGTCAACGAAGCGGATCTGCTGCTGGCCTTCGGTGTCCGCTTCGATGATCGCGTCACCGGCAAGTTGGAAGAGTTCGCCAAGCACGGCAAGATCGTTCACGTCGACATCGACGCTTCGGAAATCCACAAGAACAAGGAAGCCCACATTCCCGTCGTCGCGAACGTCCGCGAAGTGCTCGAAGCGCTCAACGCGATGATCAGCGACGAGGACATTCCCGACCTCAGCGAATGGCACCGGCAGATCGCCGAATGGAAGCGGCAGTATCCGCTGACCTACCGCCAGGACGACGAACACATCCTGATGCAATACGCCATCGAGGAACTCTGGCGGCAGACGGTCGACCGGGATCCGGTCATCACCGTCGGCGTCGGCCAGCATCAGATGTGGACGGCGCAGTTCTACAAGTTCCGCAAGCCGCGGCAGTGGCTGAGCAGCTCGGGGCTGGGCACGATGGGCTTCGGCCTGCCGGCCGCCATGGGCGCGCAGGCGGCCTTTCCCGGGCGACTGGTCGTCAACGTGGACGGCGACGGCTCGTTCCAGATGAACATCCAGGAACTGGCCACGCTGTACTGCGAAAAACTGCCGGTCAAGACGCTGCTGCTGAACAATCAGCATCTGGGCATGGTCGTGCAGTGGGAAGACCGCTTCATGGAGGGCCGCCGGGCGCACACCTATCTGGGCCCGATCGATCGCCCCGAAGCGCTGGGCGAAGGGGACGGCGGCATCCCGGATCAGCCGTATCCGGACTTCGTCAAGATCGCCGAAGGTTACGGAATTCCGGCCGCCCAGGTCCGCCGCAAGGCCGACTTCCCGGATGCGCTGGCGGAGATGCTCAACAGCCCCGGCCCGTACGTGCTGGACGTGTTGTGCCCCTATCAGGAACACGTCCTGCCGATGATCCCCAGCGGCAAGACCGTTCGCGACATCATCATCGAATGAACGGCGGCGGTGGAAACGGGTGCGCCCTCGCGCGGCAGCTTTTCACGTATCGGCCCACCGCCCCGGCCTCGGCGGCGGGAAATCCGATTCGCCGATCCGCCGGGTCCGGTCTGCCGGCTCAGTATCGGACGGCGAACCGCATTCCGACCGTTTCGTTCACCGGATCGGCGAACGGCCACATGATCACCCGCGGATCACCGCGGCGATGATACCCCGCCACCGCCCGGCCGATCGTGTAACCCAGCGCCGCTCCAAAGACCACGTCCGAAAGGTGATGCGCGCGGCGGTCGATCCGGCTGAAGCCGACCAGCCCGGCGACGGCGTACGCCGGCAGTCCCACCTTCGGACCGTAATACTCGTCGAGCACCGCAGCGATCGTGAAGCTGCTGGCCGTGTGGAACGACGGGAAGCTGTAGCGTCCGTCGTTGAAGCGGTCGCTCGGGCGGTCGGCATCCACGATCACTTTCAACACCGTGGTGGTCACCGTCGTCAGCACGTACGCATTGGCCAGCGACCCGGACAGTTCCCGCAACGGCTGGTCCTGCCTCCACACGCTGTAACCGTACAGCCCGGCGATCACCGGCACGTGGACGGGATAGTTGCCGACGATACTCAACGCCTCCGAAAAACCTCCCCAGCGCTCCGGATGCCGCGCGACGTTGTCCGCGATGCGACCGTCCAGATCCTGGTGGATTCCGATCGCCACCGCGGCCGCCGCGCCCAGGAACACCCAGTTGTTCGGATGAGCGGTTGCGATCAGGTCCTCCCGCAGCGAAGGCAGCCAGTTCCGCAGATCGCTCCGCCAGTCGATCCGCCCCAGCCGCGCCGACAACTCGGTGGCATCCGGTTCGGTCGGCCACCCGCTTCGACGCCACGGCGAATCGGTCGGCGTCTCTTCCAGCGGTGGAACGTCCTGCAGCCACTCCGGCCGCCGCTCATCCGGCTGCTGAACAATCGGCGGCAAAGCCGACAGTGGGTGTGGGAACCCGTTTTCGCCCGCTCGGCCCTCGTCGTGCACAACAAGGACGATACCGGTTGCAGATGCCGACGGCGCCCCGTGCCGCTCGGCGTCGTCGGCCAGCGCAAAGTTCGCAGGAACACCGCTCGCAGCGGGTACGCAGATGGGCTGACTCCATGGAACCGTGGCCGCGGGACAACGGCACACAAACGGCAACGATCTGGAGAACACGCCGCATTGCCCGGCTGGCGCATGCACACATCCGAAATCGTCCGCCCGTCCTTGATGGACGACCAGGGACGACACTGCGACAACCAGGGTCGCCGCCGCCATTGCGCGCCGTCGGGCCCCTCGCTTCCGCAGCGAAGCGGCGCAACGGCCTCGGGGCCGCGGCCACAGTGCGCGTGACGTCGGCCCCGGGACCCTCCGTGTTTCACCGTTCTCCCTGTACATCGCGCGCTCCAATGGCCGCCGGAAATCGATCACAAGGGCGGCCTGCGGCTGTTCCGCTGCCCAAGGAC
>RFHO01000401.1 GCA_003696385.1 Planctomycetota bacterium
CCACTTCGCCCCGATCCGAGCGGCGCACCGGCGTCTGTAAAACCGACCTTCGTTCTCTTCCGCACCAGCTCTTGCCATCCGCTGTTGCTCGTTCCACATACACGCGTCTCCTTCGCCCGTCGCCCGCGCCCACGCGACCGTTCCACCCGCCCGGCGACTTGCCGGCCGGCGGATCCGCAAGCACGAGGGCACGTTGCCTCTCACAGACTGACTCGGGAAAATAGCGACGTCCGCAATGGCTCGCCAGTACCGGGTGATCGGCCCGTGCGCCCGGCCGGTCCTTTCGACCCGACGACCGGGCCGGCCGCCCTGCGGTCCATCCCGCGTGGACGACCGATCTTCGGGTGCAGTTGCCGTGCGGGCGGCACCACACTTGCCCTGTTGCGCCGACCCATCGCTCGCCTCGGCGGACAGAGAGACTAAACTGCGTGCGGCGGGGCGACATTCCAGCGCCACGCCGCGAACGATCGGTCCGTCTGTCCGCACAGCCACTGTCGCATGTGACGCGTCTTGCAGCGAGGGTTTTTCCGCATGGCACGGCCTCGAGTCTGCGTCATTCGTGCGCCCGGAACCAATTGCGATGTCGAAACGGCCCATGCCTTTCGACTGTGCGGCGCGCAGGCCGAGCGGACGCACCTGTTCGCGCTGCTCCGCGAGCCGCGACGCCTGCACGACTTCCAGATCCTGTGCATCCCCGGCGGCTTCAGCTACGGCGACGATATCGGCGCCGGAGTGATCTTCGGAACACAGCTCCGGGTTCATCTGGCCGACGCGCTGGCGGAATTTCTGCAGCGTGACACGCTCGTGCTTGGGATCTGCAACGGCTTTCAGGTGCTGGTGAAGTCGGGCCTGCTGCCGGACGGGCCCGGCGGCTTGTCGAAGGGCGGTGGTGGACCATCGCGCCGCCGCGTCACACTGACCTGGAACGACAACGGTCGATACACCTGCCGCTGGGTGTCGCTGCGCGTTGACAACCCGCGCAACGCGTTTCTTCGGAACCTCGAAACGCTCGAATTGCCGGTTGCCCACGCCGAAGGCCGGATCGCCGTAAGCCGTTCCGACCTGCTGCCCCGGTGGAGAGCAAACGGACAGATTGCCCTGAGTTACACCTGGCACACCGCACTGCTGGGCACGACGCTTCCCGCAGGGCCGAACCACATGGCGGCATCAGCCGGTGGTCGGCCCGCGGCCGCGTCCGGCGGCACCGCCGCCGCGGAAGTGTCCGTGCTGCCCTACCCCCACAATCCCAACGGCTCCGTCGGCAACATTGCCGGTCTCAGCGACCCTTCCGGCCGCATTCTCGGCCTGATGCCGCATCCGGAGCGCTATCTGTTCGCACATCAGCATCCTCGCTGGACACGCGGTGACGCCCGCGAACCGGGCGACGGAATGGCATTGTTCCGTAACGCCGTCGACTACTACGCGTGACCGGCAGCGCTCCAGACGTACCCGTTGCCACTGGACGACCTTGGCCGACAACGTTTTCTCGGCCCCGGACGACTGGAAGACCGGACACCTGCTCCGCGGTCCGGCTCGCAAACCGGCTGCGGGGTGACAGCGGACCGGTCGTCGCCCGGTCCGCGGCGACGGACCATCACGGGGCTGTCTGGACGAACGGCGTGCACCGTTCAGAATAGCCGTGGACGGTCACGGAACGACGTTGTCCACAAGCGGCATTTGCTTGCCCGAAAAGGCTGACGCCCCGAGGCCGACGCGGGTGACGAACCACAGGCCGGTTGCACGGGGCCGTCTGCCAGCGGAGAATGGTTCCCGGCGCGTTCGGCGACCGGCGTTCCCCTTACCAGAAACGCCCGGCACATTCCGAGATTCGCGATGTCCGAAGGCCATGTCGGCAATCTGGCGGCGCCGCTGGTCCACCGCATTCTGCTGGTGGAAGACAACGAACAAACGCGCAAGGCGATTCGCGACTTCCTCAAAAGCCGCGGTTTCGACGTGATCACTGCGCGTGATGGCGGCCAGTGCCATTCCGCATTCCAGATGCGCAAGCCGGATTTCGTGATTCTGGACCTGATCCTTCCAGGACAGAACGGCTTTGAACTGTGCAACTGGATGAAGCGGCACGACGAAACGGTCCCGATTCTCGTGCTCAGTGTGATCGATCTGCCCGAATCCCGTGATCTGGCCACTCGTGCCGGCGCCGACGGTTATCTCATCAAGCCGGTGGACACGTCCGTCCTGCTGGCGACGATCCACTCGGTCGCCGAGGAGGTGTGGGCCAAGTTTCACGGCATGTCCGAACGGGACAGAAGTCGCATCCGCTTTTCATGTCCGTGCGGAAAGCGGTTTCGCGTGAGTGCCTCCCACCGGGGCCGCACGCTGACGTGCCCGGACTGCGGCGAACCCTTGACCGTTCCACACCACTGATTCGACGTAGGCCATCCCGGCCCTCGGGAAGGAACGATCATGTACAGGCTGGTGGTCGAAGGCGGCAGGTACGACGGCCGCAAGATCCGCTTGCCCCTGCAAGGCCGGATCCTGGTCGGCCGCGAAAAGGACTGTCAGCTGCGGCTCGCCTCCACGGCCGTCAGCCGCCATCATTGCCAGTTCGAACTGGATGGTCCGGCCATCCGCATCCGCGACCTCGGCAGCAACAACGGCACCAAGGTCAATGCCGAGCGGATCGAGGGAGTAACGGTACTGAAGCCGGGCGACCGCATCGAGATCGGCCCGATTCGCCTGCGCGTCGAGCTCATCCCCAGGACCGGCCCGATGATGGCCCAACCGCCCGCGAGCGTGACCGGAACCGCCGAAAAACGACCTTCCGGCACCGATCGTGGCTCGGCGACCGGCGACTCAGCCATCGACGACGATGCCATCGCCGGCTGGCTGAGTGACGGTGACTCTTCTTCCGACCGGGACACGGAAATCCTGCCCAGTCAACCCCACGTTCCGGTCCGCAAGAAGTTCCGCTCGATCGCCGAAGAAGGTGACGAAATCATCCGCCGCTATTTGGAAAAGACCGGCCAGCCGCATCCCGACGATGTCGATGCCACCCCATGAAGCTGGAGGTTGCGCGCCATCCGGCGCCGGCCGGCGCACCCGGTACGACCGTTCGAATCTCAGGCCTGGACCGGTGCGCCGAACAGAGCTTCCAGGTCACTGCGGCTCAGTTCTTCCTTCTCCAGCAGTGCGCGGACCAGCCGCTCCAGATCGTCCCGCCGTTCGGTCAGGATCCGAAAAGCTCGCTCCGACGCCTGCGACAACAGCCGCTGCACTTCCCGATCGATCATGTGCGCCGTCTCGTCGCTGAATTCGCGGATCTCGTGCAGCTCCTTGCCGAGAAATGGATTCTCCTGAACCTGGCTGAACGTGACCGGTCCGACCACTTCGCTCATCCCCCAGTGGGCGACCATCTTGCGTGCCAGGTCGGTGCACCGCCGCAGGTCGTCTTCGGCGCCCGCCGAATACTCGTCGTAAACGACCTTCTCGGCCGCTCGTCCGCCGAGCATCATCGTCAATTGATCCCGCAACTGACGCTCGCCGATGTGGAACCGCTCTTCGTCGGGAACCAGTTGTGTGACCCCCAGCGCCCGGCCGCGCGGGACAATGGTCACCTTGTGGATGGGATCGGTATGCGGCAACACCCATGCCAGCAGCGCATGGCCGGCTTCGTGATATGCCGTGCGTTCCTTTTCTTCGTCGGTCAGGATGTCCTCGCGCGCCGGTCCCATCAGCACGCGGTCCCGCGCATATTCGAAGTCCTCCCGATCCACCACTTTCTTGTTCAACCGCGCTGCATGCAACGCCGCTTCGTTGACCAGATTCTGCAGGTCCGCGCCGGAAAAACCGATCGTCGATGCAGCGATCTCCTCCAGGTCGACGCTGTCGTCCAGCGGCACGTTGCGGCAATGCACGCGGAGAATGCCCAGCCGTCCGGCGCGGTTCGGCCGATCAATGGTGATGTGCCGATCGAAACGGCCGGGGCGCAACAGTGCCGGATCCAACACGTCCGGGCGGTTCGTCGCCGCCAGAACGATCACCGTGTCGTGCTTCTCGAAGCCGTCCATTTCGCTGAGGATCTGGTTCAGCGTCTGTTCCCTTTCGTCGTGACCGCCCCCCAGTCCGGCCCCCCGCATCCGTCCGACGGCATCGATTTCGTCGATGAAGATGAGGCATGGCGCGTTCTCCTTGGCCGTGTTGAACAGATCGCGCACGCGCCCCGCCCCCACCCCGACGAACATCTGAATGAATTCCGAGCCACTCACCGAAAAGAACGGGACACCGGCTTCCCCGGCCGTGGCCCGAGCCAGCAGCGTCTTGCCCGTTCCGGGAGGCCCCACCAGCAACACGCCTTTCGGGATATGCGCGCCCAGCCGCTGAAACCGCTCTGGATGTTTCAGAAACTCCACGACCTCACGCAGTTCCAGCTTGGCCTGCTCCATCCCCGCCACGTCGTCGAACGTCGTTTTCTGCTCCGACGGCTCGAACCGCTTCGCCGGACTGCGCATGAAGTTCCCCAGCATGCCGCCGCCCAGCGGGTCCGCCGCACGCCGCATGAAAAACCACAACAGCAGCAGCATCAGCGGAAATCCCAGCAACCACAGCAGAACGTCCGGCCCGACGGACCGTTCCACCAGATCGGCGTCCTGCTCAACGCCCTGCTTGCGGAGCATCTCCATCAGCGCCTGGTCACGAACGGCCGTCGGCGGCAGGACCGTGTGGAATTCGGCCTCCAGCTTCACGCCCGGTTTTTCACTCTCCGGAATCCGCTTCCAGCGGCCGATCAGCACGTCGCCGCGGAAGCGGACCTGTGCGACATTGCCAGCCTCCAGCTGCTTCCAGAAAAAGCTGTATGAAACGCGTGTGCCCGGATAACCCCGCATGCTCTGAAACAGCCAGACGGCGGCCAATGCGGCCAACACCACCATCAGAAAGAAAAACGGTCCCAGCGATGGTGGTGTGGGTTCCGGCTGCGGCTCGTCTTCGAATCGCCGCAGCCGCCGGTTCCACCGCCGCACAACGGGCTTGTCGCGGTCGCCCTTGTGGTTGTCCTCGGGCCGCTCCGGCTCCGGCAGACGGTCTTCGCTACGATCGTGCGCAGGCATCGAACAAACCGACCTCGCTCACTGCGTCATCGCCCCGGCTCCGCCGACCGCGGCACCAGCCCGTTCGCGGCTTCGCCGCAAACCCGCTGACCGCGATCACCGGACGGGAAAAAAACTTCCCATGCAACCATCCAACGCACCGCCAGAGCCCCGCCGGGAACGCTCACGGCCCTCATCGCCGGTGACACACCAGGAAGCGGCCGACGCATTGAAGCTCCGGCGACGGCGTTTGGATCCCACCAACTCCGATCCAGCTATTGCACCATTATGCCCACCTCGGCAACCTGCGACAGGCCACCCTGTCACACGCGTCGCTCCGAGCCAGTCGGCAACACCGGACGGTTCCACAAACGCGGCCCGTTGTGCCGCCGAACCAACGGCGACGGCGGCTCCGCGTTTCATCACCATGACGGATCGCCGCCGCGGGCACCGGCGGACCGGGCCTCTCCCCGGCGTCGGAACGCCGATTCATTCTCCGTCGTTCACGTTCAGATGCATCCGGAAGAACGCATCCATGTCCGCGACCATCTGCTCGAACCAGGGCAATCGATTCCAGCAGCCGTGCTTCCCGTCCTTGTACACCTTGACATCGGTCCAGACCCCCGCTTCCCGCAGTTTCCGCCGCGCAGGCTCGTTCCGCTCGGGATGATCGTGTTCCCCGACCATGAACAGGATCGGGGGACAATGCGGCCCGATGTGCTCGTAGGCATCCGCCAGACGATACAGCTCGGGGACCTGATCGACCGTGCCGCCGAACCACAGCACCGCATTGGACGTTTTCGGGTCGCTCCGGGACCGTTCGGCGACGTCCCCGCTGGCGATCTGCAACGGGCCGGCCATCACGACGGCCGCCTGCAGTCGCGACGAGTACTCCGCGTTTCCTCCGTTTCCCTGAAGTCGCCGGTCCTTGAATCCCGCCGCCATCAAGCCAACCAGGTGCCCGCCGGCCGAACCACCGACTGCCCCGATCCGATCCGGATCGATGCGGAACTGGGCCGCATTGGCACGCAGGAACCGCACGGCGGCATTGCAGTCGTGGATCGCGGCGGGAAACCGCGCCTCGTACGCCAACCGGTATTCGATGGCCGCCGTCACGTAGCCACGTCTGGCCAGCTGCACCGCCAGAGCGCGGAATTTGGTCTTGTCGCCGTTCTTCCACCCCCCGCCGTGCACCACCACGATCGCCGGCCGGCGCGCATCGTGTCGTTTCAGCGCTTCGGCGGGCACGAACACGTCACACAGTACCTTCCGCGTGCCGTACCGGGCGTACGGCACGTCCAGAAACGCCCGTACCGTCTCCGGGATGACGGTTTTCGGACGTGTCGGCGGCCAGTACCGGGGAATATCTTCCAAACGCGCCGGCGGATGCGGATTTCGCCCATAGACGCGCATCCGCTGACGCCACAGGCCTCCGAAACCGGTGATGTACAGCGATCGCATGTCTGGATCACCGAACGTGGCGTTGATCGGCCGCTGCGGCGTGCGGATGCGTCCCAGCAACCGGCCGTTCGGATCCCAGACCCACACACTGTCTGCGCCGGCGCAGTACACGTTACCCGCTCGATCCACTGTCATCCCGTCCGCACCTCGGGCCGGTCCGTCGTTCATTTTCGCGAACAGTTTTCCGGCGGCTGTCCGGCCCGGTTCCGTGACGGGATAGGCCCAGATCTGCTTGGGGACGTAAGCCGCGACGTACAGCGTCGACTCATCGGGCGACAGGATGATGCCGTTGGCGGTCTCGACGTGCTCGACTGCCGTCCGGACGTCCCCGGATGGCGACACGTACAGCACTCGGCCCGGCCGGGTCACTGTGACGTACACGCCGCCATGGTGGTCCACCACCAGGTCGTTCGGCCGCAGCGGTTCGCCGTTTTCGTCCCGCAACTGCGCCAGCGTCTCCAACGGTCCGCCCTGCCAGCGGGCGATCCGCGCGTTCCCGTTGTCCGCCGCGTACAGACGTCCCAGATTGAAGAACGTCGCGCTGATCCGAACCGGCTGCTTCAGCAAGGCATCGAACCGATTCTGCGCCGGCACGAACCGGTACAGCTTCTGTGCGCGAACATCGGGTACGAACAGCGACCACGTCCCGTCCCAGGCCGGCCCATCCGCCAGACCGAACTCGGAACGGACGCTTTCCAGGCGCGCACCCGGTTCCAGCGGGAGTGACGTCGCCGCCTCCCCGTGGCCATCGCCACCTCCGTCAACCGGTCGGTCTTGGGCCGAAACCATCGTCCACGCCGACGACAACATCGCAACCGCGAGGACCGACCACCATCCGCACCGCGGCATTCTGTCGGATCGCGATTCCCGGTTCGGAGCAGTCGCGTTTCCAGACACCGGCGGTGTGTGCTGATCCGTGGCGTGGTATTCCATCCTCACTTCGGTCATCGGACATGCCTTTCGCATTTGCCTCGCATTTGCCGGACATCGATCGCCGGCGTCGTTCGCCCCGAGCCTCCGACCGATGACCCGGCACCGTCCCACTCGGTCACGATCCGTGGCAGCTCGGGCGGGCATGGCTCGGGCCGGATGGGGCACCACGGCCCCCGTCCGGTCAGGAAACTGCTGTTGGCCGACGCGGAAACCCGGGGATATACTCGGCCCGCAAGTGGCGGCGGAGTCGGCTCCGCGGCACAGGATGGCCGTCGGCGGACAGCAATTCAAGGAGGAACGACGTGGAAACCATCGTTGTGGTGGGCGTGGAGACGGTCGCGGGGGCCAATCTGGCGGCCAGTCTGTGCGACCGGATGCGCGTGGTGGGAGTGTGTTTGGACGATCGTCCCGTCCTGCTGGATCCCGCCGTCACGTGTTACGACCGGACGGCCGGCGATCCGGAGGACGTACTGCGGCGCGAGTCGCCGTCGGTGGTCCTTCACTGCGGCCCGGCTTCCGTCGGCCTGTGGGAAACGCTCGATCGCGGAACGCTGTCGCTGTTCAACGACCGCCATGCCCTCCGCTGGGCGTCGGCCGCGGCCATGTCGCGGATTCCTTTCGTGCTGATCTCCAGCTGCGGAGTGTTCAGCGGACCGTGGATGTTCCATTCCGAACGCAGCGAATGCTGGTGCGCAAGTGCCGAAGCGACGGCGATCCGCCAAACGGAGCACGCCGTGCGTGGACGGCATCCCGAGGCGTTGATCGTCCGCACGCACGTGATCGGCTGGAGTCCCCGCCAGCCGGGTGCCGAGTGTGGTTGGTTCGAAAAGGTGTTGGCCACGCTGGCAGACGGCCAAGCCATGGAAATCCCCGCCACGAGTCATTCGACACCGATCGCCGCCGGCGCATTCGCCGATCTGCTGGAAGTCGTGTTGCAGCGGCGACCGCGCGGCGTGCTCCACCTCGGCGGCGCTCAGCGGGTGAACTTCCAGGAGTTCGCCGAGACGGCCAGCGAAGTCTTCGGACTTCCCCGACCGCCGGCCGGCCGGCGGATTGAGCTTGCGTCGCGACCCGAAGGCTTCGGCCGCGGAGAAACATCGCTGCAAGCCGATCGATTGCGGCGTTGGGGACTCACCGTTCCCTTGCTGCGCGATTCGCTCGTGTCCCTCCGCCATCAACAGGACAGCGGATTTGTGCAGCGGCTGGGACACGTGGAGCTGTCCGAGCGGGTTGCCTGAAGCTGCCGAGCGGCGGGAAGACCGAATGCGAGCGTCGCCGGAGGACGATCCGATGAGCGTGGAGATCCGGTTCTTCGGTGCCGCGCGACAGGTCACCGGTTCCCGTTATCTCGTGAGTGTCGGCGACGAATCGGTGATGATCGACTGCGGCCTGTTTCAGGAACGCGCATTGCTCGATCGAAACTGGAATCCCAGCCCCGCTCCCGTCGGCACCGTCCGCGCCCTGCTGTTGACGCACGCGCACATCGACCACACCGGATGGGTTCCACGATTCGTGAAGCTGGGCTACTCCGGCCCGATTCATGCGACCGCGCCCACGGTCGCCCTGTGCGACATCATGCTCCGCGACTCCGCACGGATTCAGATGGAAGACGCGGCCTACAAGAGACGCCGGCATCGCAAGGAAGGCCGCCGCGGCCCGCATCCGGAAGTCCCGCTGTACACCGATCAGGATGCAGCCGAAGCCCTGAAGCTGTTTCGCCCGGTGGAGTACCGGACGCCGGTCCCGATCACGCCCCGGATCACGGCGGAATGGTGGGACGCCGGCCACATTCTCGGCTCGGCGATGATCCACCTGCGTTGCCGCTGCGCGGATCGCGATCGGACGATCATCTTCTCCGGCGACATCGGCCGCCACGACCGGCCGCTGCTGGAAGACCCCAGCTATTTCGCCCGCGCGGATGCCGTGGTGATGGAATCGACGTACGGGGACCGCAACCACGAGCCGGCCGGAGACGTTCTGCAGCAACTCGAAGACCACTTCCGCCGCACCTTCGCCCGCGGCGGCAAAGTCATCATTCCGGTCTTCGCCGTCGAACGTGCTCAGGAACTGCTGTACTACATCAGTCGTCTCGTCCGCCGGCACCGGCTGCCGACGATACCGATCTTTCTCGACAGTCCGATGGCCATCGACGTGACGGACGTGTTCCGACGTTTCCGCAACTGGATGGACGACGAAACGCGCACCCTGTTCGCCGACGGCGAATCTCCGCTGCGTTTCCCCGGCCTGAAGATGACGCGCACCACCGAAGAATCCATCGCCATCAACTCCGTCAAGACCCCCTGTGTCATCATGGCGACGGCCGGCATGTGCAACGCTGGACGCATCAAGCATCATCTGAAGCACAACATCGGTCGTCCGGAAAATCTCATCCTTTTCGTGGGCTATCAGGCCCAGGGAACGCTCGGCCGCGAAATCGTCGACGGCAAGAAGACCGTCCGCATTCACGGTCGCTTCTATGACGTCGCGGCGGAGATCGCACAGATGCACGGCTTCTCGGGTCATGCCGACCGGGATGGACTCCTCCGCTGGATCACCCATTTCCGCCCCACGCCCCGCCACCTGTTCCTCACCCACGGTGAAGAAGGCCCCATGACCTCACTGCGCCAGGCGATTCTGGAACGGACGGGCATCCGGGCCGCCATGCCGGAATACGGCGCACGTTTTGTGCTCACCGATTGACGTCCCCTCGCCCGCAACCATGCCATCGCTTTCCACCACGCCGTGCGCGGCGAACGATGCGACGACGCCGACACCCAGCGCGAACAGGGCAAACGACCGCGTCGCGCACGCCTTCCGCGATCGCCTGGCGCGGGCGACGCTCGCCCTCACCGCGATCGGTCTGGTAATGCAATGGTTTGTCCGTGACCGTTGGTCGCCGCTGGCCGTCGTGTATTACGCGCTCCCCCCGGCTGGTGTGTTCGCCGTCAACCTCGCCGCCGTCCTCACGGCGCGCGGAACGCTCCGACGCGTCGCACTGATGGGCCTGCCGGCGGCCGCCGCGTGGTGGTGCCACATGAGCACGCCGTGGTCTTTCGTGTTCGAGCCGCCACGCCGAGACCTCATCCCATCGGAATCTCCCGCCGAACGGCATGGAGCACACAAGTTGCTTTTGTGGAACGTGGCTCGCGGTGTCCACGGCTGGGCGGCGCTGGCCGACCGGATCCGCAGCGAAAACGCCGATCTGGTCGTGCTCGTGGAAGCAGAACCGACCGGCGGCGCGCGGCTCGCATTCTGGAGAGCCGCGCTGCCCGAATACCACGTCCTGCCGGCCGACGGTGGCCTGATCGTCGCCGCGAAGGGCCGGCTGCGCCGTCGCATGCGTCGACACCTCGACGCCGGCTGCATCGTCGGCCTGTTCGACGTCCGGCTGAACGACGCGACCGAATTGCAGCTGGTGGCGGTGGACATCAAGAGCCGCCCCACGTTCGACCGCGGCCCCGCCCTGCGGGCGCTCGGTCGCCTGGTCGAACGCCTCACCCGCACCGGGCCGCCGGTCCTCCTCGCTGGGGACTTCAACACGCCGCTGGGCTCCGTTCACTTCATCCCCATCCGCCAATTCCTCGACAATGCCGCCGAGCGGGCCGGACGCGGCTGGCTGGACACCTGGCCGGTGCCGTTCCCCCTGATGGCCCTCGACCAGGTGTGGCTGGAACCCCCGTTGACAGCCGTCCGGCGAACGGCCGGCTGGAGCCGACTGTCCGACCACCGGCCGGTGCGTGTGTTCTTCCGCTCGACTTCTTCACCCTGATACACGCACCCACCACACGCTCCACCGCCGCAAACCATCAGGACACAACGGAGCACGGCGCCGAACTGTCGGTGGCGATCGAAGCCGGAACGATTGCGCCGATTGCATCGATTCGATCGCCGCGATTCCCGGCTCCGCGGCTCACCATCACCCGTTCGAACGGCATTTCGAACGGGCCATCTGACGATGCAACCACCGGCAGGCCGCCTCAGCCGAACCGCCGGCCTCCCCGCAGCGGCATTCCGCCGCCCCGGCGCCTCGACAGTCATCCCAAGTGCACGGAACGGCTCCCGATGTCGACAGCTCATTCGCTCCGGACATTCAA
>RFHO01000402.1 GCA_003696385.1 Planctomycetota bacterium
GTCGCGACCCGCGGCAGCCGGCCGTGGCGCATTCCTACCCGACGGCCGCTGCGCGGCTCGGGCTGTCGGTCGTCCCGCCAAAATACGACGGCCGCGGCGCCGGATGCTTCGGAGAGGTGGCAGAGTGGCCGAATGCACCGGTCTTGAAAACCGGCGTACCGCAAGGTACCGGGGGTTCGAATCCCCCCCTCTCCGCTTTCGGCCGTTTCCCGCAACGATCGCACGCGGCGGCTCGTGCCGCCGCCTCATGTCCGCGCTCCGGCCTCGAGAGTCACCAAGTCTCCGGAAACGGTCACAGGCGCGTTCTCCGCTGGATGCCCTCCCCCGCGCGCATGCAGCTCAATGGGAGGTTGCTCGATGTGCTCACGCCCGCTCGTCACCGTCGCCGCCGCTTGCCTCATCGGATCCCTGCTTCCCCTGGCAGCACCCACGGCACGCGGGGATGACACACCGACCCACCGGAGCGACGAACGCCCCGCGGTGAGCATCTTTCGAAAACGCATCCTGCCAATCGCTCGCAGTAACCAGGCATCCAGTTGCACCGAGTGCCACTTTGCCGGCGTGGATCTCCGGAATTTCGTCACGGACGATCCGGCCGCCACGTTCGCTGCATTGCGAGACCGGGGCTGGATCGATCCGCAGCGTCCGGGCGATTCGAAGCTCCTGCGACTGATCGCCAGAAAGCCGGAACATGAAGATCCGCTGATGGCCCGCGTTCGGGCGGCTGAGTACGCTGCGTTCCGGGACTGGATTCGCGCCGCATCCGCCGATCCGGCCTTCCGGTCCGCACCGCCGACACGACTCGAGGTCGGCATCGAATTGCCCCCCGAAGTGATCCGGCACGCCCGCAAGGATCGAGTTCTGCAGACCCTCGTGGACACGATCTGGACAGAAATGGGGCGCTGTGTGAGCTGCCATTCCCCCGACCGCAACCAGCGACTTGTGCGAAAGTACGGCCCTCGGGTGTCCTGGTTCCGCCCGCACGATCCGGAAGGAACACTCAGAGTGTGGGTCGAACACGGCCTCATCGATGAAGAGCACCCCGAGAAGAGCCTGTTGCTGCTGAAGCCGTTGGCCCAGGAGGTGGAGCACGGTGGCGGACCGAAGTTCGTCGCGGGCAGCCGGACCGACAAACTGTTCCGGCGTTTCCTCGACGACTACGCGGCCGTGGTCACCGGACGTTATCGCCGTGCCGCAGACCTCCCCTCACCACTGCGTGAGATCCAGCGACCCACCGGTCAGCATCTGCGGATCGTCGGCCTGCCCGCCGAATGGAACCGAAAGCTCATGCGCGTGGACCTCTATCGGTGGCTGGGCGACCGCTGGTCCGCCGAACGCTGGGCCACCGCCGACAATCCCGTCGTCGGCCCCAAACGTATGTGGCAGAGCGTCGTGATGGCCTGCGCTCCCCGCGATTCCGAACGTGGCCGCACTCTGCGGAAAACCGAGACCGCGACATTGCCTCCCGGTCGGTACCTCGCACGCATCTACGTCGACCGGCACGGCCGCACGCAACATCATCGCGACTATGAACTGGGACGCGATGACCTGGTCGCGGAGCTGATCGTGCAGGGCCCGTGGCCTCCTGGGTATCGACCACCGAAAATCGTTCACTTCCACGCACACGATTGAGCATCGGCACCGGCCGCCGAATCGACAGCCGCTCGAACACCGCGCCCGCGTGCCAAGCCACCTCGTCGCGTGGCGCAGCGCGTCCGTCGTCGCCGATTCGCCGGACCGTCCCGCGCCGCCGCGGGCGCGAGCCGATCGGGCGGCCAGACCGCCACCGCTGAGCCGCGAACACCGCGTTCCGCCATGAACGAATCGCCGCATTCTGATGCATCACCAGACCGGTTCGATCACGGTCGCGTCCGGTTCGCATGCCGGGTGCGTCCCGGCGTGGCCCTTCTGTTCCTGATCGTCGGCGCGACCTTCCTGGCGATCACGACCGACGCCCTGTTTCTGCACTGGTTGCTTCCGCCGAAACGGGGGATCGTCTTCTATGTGCTGTTCGGCGGCATTGGGCTGATTTCCCTGGCGGCCGTGCTGCTGGCCGTGTACATGCTGCTGAACCCCGGCATCCTGTTCGCCGTCACCGATCGGGGCATCGTGCTCTACGATCAAGGCCGGCCCGCCGGTTTCGTCCCCTGGAGCAACGTGGACTCACTGGAATTCGTCCGCCGGCCGGTACGCGTCAGCAACGAACCGGGACTCTGGTTCTTCATCGCCGTGCACGTGCGGACGTCCGACGAATGGAGCCCCGACACGCTTCCCGGCTACATCGCGGACGAAGGAATCGTTTTGCTGGACGCCGGAGCCGGCACACCCAGCGGCCGCCGGCTGCTCGAAATGCTCGAAGACGCCCGCCGCGACCACAAACTGCGCGGCGATTGATCGGGCGCAGCCGCGCCGTGGGGAACCCGCGTGCCGTGCGCGTCACCACCGGCGTAACCGGGCGGATTCCTCGAGCTGCCGCAGGCCGTTCCGATGCGCCGCCAGCCGCTGGCGGAGAAACGCCACTTGCTGCTCCAGCCGGCCTCGTTCGGAATCACCGGCCGTCGCCAACCGTCGCTCCGCCTCGACCAGCGCCGCCCGGTCGCGTGCGATGTACCGCTCCAACTCCCGACGCCGGGCCGCGCGCATGTCCTCGATCCGCTCCGCATCGACCGCCTGCAGGTAAGCGTCCAGCTCCGCGCTCAGACGCCGCGCCAACTCGGGGCGTTCCGCCGCCAAGTCGTGCCGTTCCCCCAGATCCGCCAGCAGATCGAACAACCGCACCTCGCCGGTGTTCAGGCTGCGGATCAGCTTGTATCGACCGCGCCGAATGGCGCTCATCGGGTGTCCGGCATACCAGGGAAAGTGAAACACCAGCGCTCGATCCCGCAACCGCTCGGGCACCGCCCCGGATCTGAAAAGAGGACGCAGGCTGATCCCATCGATTCCGTCCGGCGGCGACCGTCCCGTCATCAGATCATGGATTGTCGCCCAGATGTCCCATGCCGCAACGGGCACGTCACACCAGCGACCGCCTTCCACACCGGGCCCGGCCACGATGAACGGCACACGCAGGCCTCCTTCCCAGAGCTGCGCCTTGCCGCCGCGCAACGGCCCGTTGCCGCGAAAACCGCCGCCGTTGTCCGACGTGAAGAAAACATACGTCCGGTCGGCCACACCGGCCGCTTCCAGCTCATCGAGCAACCGACCGATCGCTTCGTCCAGATCCTCGATCATCGCGGCGTACACCAGCCCAGACGCGTTCCCCTCCGGATGCGGATCGGTCAGATCGCGTTCGGTAAACCGCCCCGCCGGCGGCCGCGATCGCAGACGCTCGATCGTTTGCGGCCGAGCCTGGTGCCGCACATGAACCGCGTAGTGCGACACCTGCAGAAAGAAAGGACGCTTCGCTGCGGCCTGTTCGGCGACGAACCGGCACGCCCGTTCGGTGACGCTGAAGATCCGCTTCGGATCGTCCGGCGGCAACGGCTGGCGGGTCCTGGGATCCAGGTAATCACCGTCCCCGTTGTTCGTGTTGCCGTCGGTCCGGTCGTAACCCGCCTCCTCGGGTTTGCGGGGCGGGAAGCCCCACTTGCCGAAGTGCGCGGTGACGTACCGGGCATCGTTCCGCTTGACCATCTCCGCCAGCGACACCTGATCCCGGCAGTCGATGCCGTGTTCGGCGGCCAGCACGTCGTGCACGACGGTCTGCTTCAGCCGCGCCGGCGTCTTGCCGAACTGAATGCTGCAGCGCGACGGCGTACACGTCGGAGCCGGAGCGTATCCGTTGGAAAACACGATCCCGCGCCGAGCCAGCCGTTCCAGGTGCGGTGTCCGGAGGAACGGGTCCCGCGAATCGTCCCGCTCGCGCATCATCCGCACCGATGAATCCACCCAGCCCTGATCGTCCGTGAGGATCACCACGAAGTTCGGCGCGGCGGCAGGCCCCGCAGCCCAGCCTTTCAAACCCGGACCGAATACGAGGCTTGCGACCACAATCGGCGCGAAACACAATCTTCGAGACAGCGTCATGGCTGCATGGCCTTTCAAAGGAGCCGGCCGCGCACGGTCACCCCGCGGGCCGTGTCAGATTCTCACATCCTCGCGCCTAAAAGTCTCCGGGCACGGCGGTCGCCGTGTTCATTGTTCCGGCAATCACCGAACGATGCCATTCATCCGTGATCGGCATCCGTTTCGTGGGCTCACCAATGGGAGACTGAAGGACCGATGGCGAAACGACGACTTGCCTTGAGCGTACATCAGCCGTTTGCGGAACTCATCATGCTGGGAGAAAAGAACGCCGAGTTCCGCAGCCGTCCAACCAACATCCGCGGACGGGTGTACGTGTACGCGTCCCGAACGTTCGACGAATACGATCGGGAAATCTGCGAGGAAGCTGGCCTGGATCCCGACAAACTGCCGCGCGGCGTCATCGTCGGCTCGGTGGAGATCGTCGACTGCGTCAAGGACGGCAAGTGGTACGCGTACATTCTCGAGAATCCGAAGCGGTTGAAACGCCCGCTGAAGCCGACCGAACACCCGCAGCCGAAGTTCTTCTATCCGTTCGGCCGCTGACGCCGCGCGTCCGGAGAACCGGCACCTGCCGCGCCATCGCGGATCGGCTCTGAGCGGACGTGAACCCGGCCGTCCCGTGCACTGCGGGCGAAGATACCGCCACGCTCCCGGCTTCCGCCGGACGCATGAAGCGGGTGCCCGTCCGCAGCGCAACGGAGGCGCGTTCGTCGCGGCCGCTCAGTGCGCCATCAGGCTGCCGCAACCACCGGCGTTGCTGACCACGCGCCGCAGGTAGTCCGAAAAGCTGGAAATCCCCACCAGCGTCGAGTCTGGGCGCACGCAGACACCAGAAGAGGTCGCCCGCAGCAGAATCCGCCGCTCGGGCGGGATGCCCATCTCCTCCGCGAGCTTCAACGCTTCCTTGTTGAATCCGCCCCTACTCGACTTTGCCTCGACGACCGCCAAGACGCTCCTGCCCGAGCGCACCAGAACGTCGAACTCGCACAGGTGAACACCCGGACTCCAAGGACGGCAAATCGTCACACGCCCCAGCGGCGGCGGTCCGTCCGCCTGCACGCGCTCCACCTGAATCGCAGCGAACAGTTCCAGCCAGTCGCCGGTCAGAAAGTGCGCCGCCTCTTTCGAAACCAGTGCATTCGGCCCCACATACACACCCGACGCCGAGAAACGAAACGCGTCGGGATTCAACAACCCGGAGCCGGACGCGAGCCGAACGAACTCCTTGGCACACTCGCGGTCGACGTCGCAGAAGAACCGATGCCCCGGCCTGCCCCGCCGAAGGATCGCGCGTCGCAAGCGTCGCCAGTCCGGCCGAGCGGCAAATTTGGCAAACCGCGCCACCAAGTCCGGCAGCAGGCCCTTGACCCCGACGAACTCGTGAATGGCCACCGTTTGGTAACCTTCGGGCAACCACGCATCCGCCGAAACCGACTCGGGCGAAACCGCTACGAAACCCTGATTCAGATCCACCGGACAGCGACGACTTTCTGCGACCATGGCCTTTTGCCCTCTTCAAGACCGCTTGGTTCGACCAGACCCGTTGACCTGGCCTGCACCATGGAATGCGGTTGGGACATCGGAATCTGACACTGCAGGCGCTTCGCCGGCAGTCTCACCGAGTCCAAATAGAGGACGACTTCACCATAGTCGCCGCGCCGCCGTCACCGGCGGGAAACAGCGAGCATCAATATGCCCCTTCGCCACGGCCTTTGACGCGTCGCCGCGTAGGCGGGCGAGACACAAGCAAGCTAACCGATGTCGTGGCTCACACGGCCGGCTCCATGCCCGATCCGAGTTGGCGCCGTTCATCATCCAGCGCACGCTTTCCGTGCGTGGTGCACGGCTGCCATCACCGCGCGCACGCTATCGCCTCCTCTTTCTGCGCTGACTCGCGGTCGCGCACGAACCCTTCCCCGGCCCCCAATGCAAGCCCAACATACTTGCCGTAACCACCGGTCAGGATGCCGACCAACGGAAGGTTGTCCACGATCGTCCCGAGCAGAAACCCGACAGTGGCGTAGGACACGGTTCGGGGGTTCCGCCGGCACACTTCTGCCACGGAATACACTGCCTCCCGCAAAGGCACCCTTTCCGCAATCGCCAGCAGAACCTTCCTGATTTCCTTCGGGTCTTTCATTTGTGCAAGTCCTCGTGAAACCGTGACTCAACTTCGTCCCACCAACCGACCGTCCGGCGGCCGCTTCCGCAGGACAGCAACATCCTCGCGCCGGCAGTCGACTTGGGGTCACGCCGTCCGTCGCATACCTGTAGGCCCATCGCCTGATATTAAACTATTATCGCGCCGTGGATTCGCCTTTCTTCGACCGTCCGCTTCCAATGTGTCGCAACGGCTCCCAGCACGGCCCCGCCCAAGGCGAACGCACCAACGACAGGCCAGCAAACGGTCGTCGTCGCACCCCCCGTGATCACCCCCCTTCGAACAGTCACCGGCTGCGAAGCGAGTGCCACGCCACCCAGAGAGCTCGTTGCCACGCCCGCGCTGGCGCCACTGACACCACCTGCCACAAC
>RFHO01000403.1 GCA_003696385.1 Planctomycetota bacterium
ACGATGGCCGATCCCTCGGTCCCGTGGATCTCCGTGCGTTTCAACAACCCCGGGAAAGCGCTGGTCGTTGCTTCCATCACCCCCAGAGCTCCGTTGGCGAACTGGACCGTGGCCACGCCGACATCCTCGACTTCGATCCGCTCGTGGGCGAGTGTTGCCACGGCGCCGGTGACGGCGCGAACGTCGCCCATCAGCCAATACAGCAAATCGACGTTGTGGATCGCCTGGTTCATGAACGCTCCTCCGCCGTCCAGCTCCCATGTTCCCCGCCATCCTCCGCTGTCGTAGTACTCCTGTGAACGCCACCACTTCACGTAAGTGTCGCCGAGCGTCAGGCGGCCGAAGCGTCCGGCCTCGATGGCTTCCTTCAGGGCCTGATTGGCGGGGCTGAAGCGTGAGGGAAAGATCGTGCACAGTTTCACGTCGTTGGCGCGGCAGGCTTCGATGATGCGGTCGCAGCGCTTCAGCGTGATTTCCAGCGGCTTTTCGACGACCACATGTTTGCCTGCCTTGGCGGCGGCCACGGCCGGTTCCATGTGCGCTCCGCTGGGCGTGCAGATGTTGACGATCTGAACGTCGCGGCATTCCAGCAGCTCTTCCAGCGTGCGAAATGCAACGCACTCGTGTTTTTCCGCGAATCGCTCGGCGGAAGCAAAGGTCTTGCTGTAGCAGCCGATCAGGCGCGCACCGCGGATGTTCCGGATCGCCTGGGCATGAAATTCGGCGATCATCCCACAACCGACGATTCCGAATCCAATGGTCATCTGGTCGACTCCCTCTTGTGCGTTGTTTCGTCCACAAATCCGGTGCTCGAAAAGCGGGAGCCCGCCGCAACGATTCGCTTGGTCCCGTACAGCGCGCCGTGTGGACCCGAATCGGATGACTGGAAGGCCACGCCGCTGTGGCGTCGTTCGGCCCCGGAGCCTGTGCGGTCGTGTGAAGAGACGCGGCCAAGGCCCGTCGGTGGCGTGCTGCAACGCCGGACTTCAAGTGACACGGACGCGGCAGAACCGCTTCTTGCCCACCCACAGCAGCAGGCCGTCCGTCACGGGGATGGCCTGGTCGTGTGCTTGAATCCGCGTTTTGTCTTCACCGAAGTAGGCTCCGCCCTGAGCGATCGCCCGACGCGCTTCGCTGGTCGAATGGCACAGTCCGGTGATCTTCAACAACTGGGCCGCCGGCATCGTGCCGTCGTGCAGTTGGGCCGCCGGAACGGATCGTTCGGGGATCTCCTGAGGCGTTTCACCGGCGCCGATTTCCCGTTCCCACCGGGTGATGGCCTCTTCGGCCTCTCCAGCCGAGTGGTACTCGGTGACGATCAGCCGGGCCAACTGCAGCTTGGCCAGCTTGGGATGGCCCGCCAGCAGACGGTCGATCTCGGACGGCGGGACATCGGTGAGCAATTCGTAGTAGGACCGCATGCAGGCATCGGGCAGCTGCATGATCTTCTTGACCATTTCGAAGGGCGGTTCGGCGATGCCGATGTAGTTGCCCAGGCTTTTTCCCATGCGGCGGTGTCCGTCGATGCCCACCAGGATGGGCATCATGACGGCGATCTGAGGCTGCTGGCCGGCGTCCCTCTGCAGGTCTCGCGCCAACATGAACGAGTAGAGCTGCTCCGTTCCACCCAGTTCGACATCGGCCCGAACCTGAACAGAATCCCAGGCCTGCATCACCGGATAAAGGCATTCGTGCAGATAGATCGGCACTTCATTCTTCAGCCGATTGGCGAAGTCGTCCCGCGCCAGCAACTGAGCCACGGTGACCTTGCTGCACAGTTCCAGAACGTCCGCGAAGGTCATTCCACCGAACCAGTCGCCATTGCGGACGACTTCGACACGCTCCAGGTCGATTACCTTGCCGATTTGCCGGAGGTAGTCCCGCGCGTTTGCCTCGACCTGTTCGATGGTCATCCGGGGCCGCGTCTGGTCCCGTCCGCTGGGATCGCCAACCAGCGCGGTGTAGTTGCCGATGATGATCACGGGCTGGTGTCCGAGCTGCTGAAACTGCCGCAACTTGCGCATCGGCACCGTGTGTCCGAGGTGCAGGTCCACACCGGTCGGGTCGATTCCGTATTTCACGCGCAGCGGCGTTTGGGTGCGATAGCTGGCTTCAAGCCGCGCGACGAATTCGTCTTCGGGGACGATCTTTTCCACGCCCCGCTTCAAAAGCGGCAATTGCTCTTCGACGGGCGGTATCCTGGTCATTGTGCGCGGTGAGGTCCTGTGGGGTATGGGAACGAGGCGGACACTGTGTCCGACCCTCGGGCGCCGGCGCGGCGAGGTCACAATCAGGCTCCGGCATGGCCGGCGTGTTCCAACGGCCAGGTGGAGCGTCGCGGAGACGGATTGTAGCCGCTGCCTGTCGATCGGCCACGCAACGCCGCGGAACGCAGGCAAGTGGCATGGAGCGGGGCCGGACGCATCGCTCACTGCAGCCGAGACGTCATCACCGCGCGGAGATTCCGGATTCGTCCCGCGCATGCCGCAGAAGCAGCTCAAGGAGTGTCTTCGGCGTGGCGTCCGCGTCGATGTCCAGTGGACGGCATTCGGGCAGATTGTTGAACCACGTGTACTGCCGCTTGGCGAACTGCCGCGTGCGGGTCTGGATGCGCGCGATCACTTCCCGCCGCTGGGAGGGCGACAGCTGCTGCGTTCCGGTCTGGTGCCACGCGTCGATCAGTTCCTTGTAGCCGATCGCCTGGCGGGCGGTGCGGCCGAGAGGACGGGGAAGATCGAGCAGCCTGCGCACCTCCTCCTCCAGCCCCTGCGCGAACATCGTTTCGACACGGCGATCGATCCGGCGGTACAGTGCGTCGCGTCGGGGCCGCAGAAACCAGACGTTCGGCGGCCGCTGTTCGGGTGCCAACGGGAGGTTCTGTTGCAGCTGGGACAGCGGGTGGCCCGTCGTTTCGAAAACCTCCAGTGCTCGGACGATGCGGCGCAAATCGTTGGGGTGGATTCGGCGTGCCGACATCGGATCGATCTGTTGCAGTCGTGCGTGCAGTGCAGCGCTGCCCGCTCGGGCGGCCGTTTCCTCGAGTTGTCGGCGGAGCGACCAGTCCGCGGGGGGGCCTTCGAACACGCCGCGCAACAGCGACCGCAAGTACAGTCCCGTGCCACCGACGAAGATCGGAATTCGGCCCCTGTCGAGAACGCTTCGGACGATCCCTTCCGATTCGGAAACGTACTGGCTGACGGAGTATTCTTCCCACGGATCAATGATGTCGATCATGTGGTGGGGAACAGCGGCCCGGATTTCGACCGGCGGCTTGGCAGTACCGATATCCATCCCGCGGTACAGCGACATTGAGTCCAGCGCGATGATTTCGCCGTTGAGCCGCTGCGCAAGCAGCACGGCCAGGTCCGTTTTGCCGCAGGCCGTGGGACCCACGACGAACCAGCATCGTTTCAGGTCTTCGATCGACAGACTCCGGGACATGGCATTCCGGCCGGCTGGGGAAAGCGGATCGGCGGGTGCGCGAACGGGCGCACGCGGCGCCGGAAAGCTGCTGGCGGCCGAGTGTGGTGAAAGTCTATCCGGTTGTGCGTGACCGGAGAAACCGGTGGCATCTGTCCCGTGGAAGGGCCAATGCGACCGATCGAGAAAAGCGGCGGCTGTGACGCGGATACGCGACCGCACTCGACGACGGTGGTGCTGCGCACTTTCCCGTGCAGGTCAGGCCGCGCAACGCCCCGGATCCGAGCGCAGCGGACCGGGGGAAGCCGAGGACGTCTCGGGATCGGGTTGCGGCAGCCCGCTGGTCAGCTCCCAGAGGCGGGCACGTTTCATGAACGAGTAGAACGCCGACAGTGTGCAGATCTGCAGGCCGACGTACCCGTCGAGAAAGCCGAGACGCACGATGTACAACCACAGAAACCGGGTGGGCACGGTGAACAGCATCCGCCAATAGTTCGGCCGCCGGCCCGCGGCGTGCCAGACTTGTGCTTGCCAGGACGTGTAGCGATTGAACTTCTGGAAGAAAGCGTCATAGCTCCAGTACGAATAGTGACGCAGGCGATGACGCAATCGTCCGACCCGCCCGGTGCTGATGCTGACCTCGGCGTGGTCCGTGTCGCCCACGTACCGTCCGCAGCTCCGCCGGAACAGTCTCAGGCAACGGTCCGATTGCCATCCGCTGAAACGAACACGGTGCCCCATGAAGTAGTTTTCGCGGTAGATCCAGTAGCCGTCGGCACGATCCGGACCGCTCAGTACCGCGCGGATCTCGCGGGCCAATTCCGGAGTCACCCGTTCATCGGCATCGACGATCAGCACCCAATCGTGACTGGCATGTTGCATTGCCCAGTTCTTGAAATCTCCGGAGTGTACGTACTCCCGTTCGATGATCCGGCAGCCGCCGATGTCGCGAACGATCTGGAGCGTGCCGTCGGTGGAGCCGGAATCGGCGATCAGGATTTCGTCGGCGATCTCCGCGAAGGAGGCAATGCATGCCCGGATGTTCCGGCGTTCGTTCTTGCAGGGGACGATCACGGTCAGCGGACGGCGCCCGGATGGTGCGCTGTTCATCGGCGTTCTCCAAGCTACGGTTGGCTTATGATCACGCAGAAAGGGGGGCCGCTTGGGCAGTCATGAAGTCGGAGGGGAATGTAGGCCTCCCTCACGCGAGCGGTCAATGTGGATCGCGAACGCACGATGCTTCGAAAGCGTGGAGTGTGTCGGCCCCGGTCCGGAATCGTCCGGGGATACCTGAATCCCGCGGAGCCAGAGAATGCCTGGCAAAGCTTGCAGCGGCCGATCGCTGCCGAGACACTGGCGGCGAGCCGCCGGTTTGCGAGGCGCAGCGGTCGGAGTGACCAGGCAAGGCCGGACCGCGTCGCGATTCGCGGAATCTCCATCCTCTGAATGCTTCCGGCCGGTTTCGACGGCTGCTGGAGGTTGCCGGAGCATGCCGGCGACGCGCTGCCTGATATTTGCCGATCGGTGCGTCGACGTCGTCGGTGTGGCCGGACGTCGTGCGGCGCAGGCCATGGCGAGAGTGGAGACGGAGACGATCAATGGACGAGAAAGAGTCAGAAGGGTCTCGATACCGCACGGTGGCGCGGCTGGGAGAGATTCCCGAGGGCGAAGGGCGGGCGTACGTCGTGGCCGGGCGATTGATTGCCGTATTTCATGTCGACGGGCGGTATTTCGCCATCGACGACACGTGCCCGCACGCCGGAGCGTCGTTGGCTGGCGGCCGCTTGGAAGGGCGGGTCGTGTACTGTCCGTGGCACGCGTGGCGGTTTTCAATCGAGGACGGCCTGTGGATGGACAATCCCCGGAGCAATATCCGTACGGGTTGCTACCGGGTGCGGGTCGTGGGCGAGGAGATCCAGGTCGCGGTGCCCGAGGACGATTCGGCAGCGACAGGTTCCGCGTGTCCGGGGACCGGTCCCGAAGGAGATGATCGTCGGCACTGAGCGGCGGACGGCGGGAAACGGACGGCGGCCAGCGTGGGAGCGGGTTCGAACGTCGGGGATGGGATGAACAGGCCGACTGTCGAAGGCGTGCGTCGCAATCCGCTGTGGTTCTGGTGCCAGGTGTTGCTGCGCATCTTCTTCGTGGGCTGGTTGCGATACCGGGCGCATGGGGTGCGGCACGTGCCCGGGGCGGGGGCGGCGTTGCTGGTCGCCAACCATCAGAGTTTCCTCGATCCTTTGCTGGTCGGGCTTCCCCTTGCGCGACCGGTCAGCTATCTGGCACGCGACTCGTTATTCCGCGTTCCGATCATCGGCTGGATCTTGCGACACGCGTACGTGATTCCGATTTCGCGCGAACGGGTGGGGGGCGAAGCGTTCCGGAGGGCAGTGGAGCGCCTCGAGCGAGGTTTTCTGGTCGGCGTCTTTCCCGAAGGAACACGAACTCCCGACGGCCGAATGCGTCCCTTCAAACCGGGGTTTCTGGCAATCCTGCGGCGGGCCGAGGTCCCCGTGATTCCCGTAGGAATCGCAGGGGCGTTCGACGCGTTTCCTCGCGGATCGTACCGGATTGCCGCGGCGCCGGTGACCGTGGTGTTCGGCGAGCCGATCACGGTGAGTCGGAGTGAGGCAGGGGACCGACAGGTACAAACCGCCTTGGTGTGTCGAATCGAAGACGCGGTGCGCCGATGCCAACAGCAGGCCGAACGCCTTCTGCGCGAGCGCAATGGCGGGGCCGATTTCTGATCGCGCTGGCGGCCCTGCTGTGGGGGACTGGCGGCGCCTGGGCCAAATGTCCGCCGCTGGCGGCCCTGGAACCGGCGCAGCGTGGGCTCTTGTTGGGATGCTGGCGTGCCGGGTTTGCGGCGCTGTTCCTGGCCGGATTGCTCAGGCACCCGATGCCGAAGTTTCGTCCGGTGGTGGTGCTCATGGTCGCCGCGTTTGCGACGATGAATGTCTGTGTGATGTTGGCCATGAGCTTCACCACGGCGGCGGCGTCGATCGTGCTGCAGTATACCAGCGTGTTCTGGGTGACGGCACTGGCACGAATACTGGGCGAGCGCGCCGATCGCCGCGACTGGGTGTGCACAGCCGCCGCACTGTCGGGGGTGGTGGTATTGCTCGGCGGCGAATGGGGTCGAGGGACAGAACAAGGGGCGTTGCTGGCGCTGGCCAGCGGCCTGACGTATGCCGTCGTGGTGCTGTGTTTGCGGACCTTGCGTGACACGGACGCCGCGTGGTTGGTGTGGTCGAACCATTTCGGCGCGTGGGTGCTGTTGGTGGCGTTCGCGTGGCGGCCGAGTGCGACGCTCGATGCGGTACAGTGGTCCGTGCTTGCCGGGATGGGCGCTTGCCAGATGGGGCTGCCGTACTGGCTGTTCGCCCGCGGCTTGCACGTGGTGCCCGCCACCGAAGCGGCTCTGTGGTGTCTGCTGGAGCCGGTTTCGACACCACTGTGGACGTGGGTGTTCTGGGGCGAGCGGATTCCTCGCGCGACCTTGGTCGGGGGCGCCATCGTACTGGCGGCGCTGATTGCCAGACTGCGCCGCAGGGCCCCGCAGGTTGCGGAGTCTGCGACGGCGGCGGCCCGGTGAGCGATTGCGGACACCGACTGGCCGCGGGCGGGGCTGAACCTGCCACGGCTGCGAAGAGACGCGCGGGAATGCCGTGTCCGTGAGTGTCGCGGTCGGGACGGCGCAGCGAAACGGCCGCCACCGAATGTGACGGCCGTTGCAATTCAGGAATTCTCGGACCGAGCCGCACAGGTCGTCGTGTCCTGGCGGCTGGACGGTTGCCGATCAGGCGTCGGGCCGCTTGGGACGTGCCGCACCCTCCGGGCGTTGCGGACGGCCGGTGCCCGGTCGGCCCGCGCCCGGACGCTGGGGACGCCGGGCCCCGCCACGTCCGGCCGCAAACCGTTTGGCGACTTCTTCGATTTCGGATTTCTCGATCACACCGTCCTTATTGGTGTCGAACCGATCGAACACCCGTGCCAGACGTTCGGGCACTTCGTCCTTGGAAATCTTGCCGTCCTTGTTTTTGTCATTCTGCATCATCCGTTCGACAAAGGCTTCCGGCGTGAAGCGTGCGCGATCGGCGCCACCGGGGCGGCCTTGCGGGGGACGTCCGAATCCACCGCCCTGAGAGGGACGTCCGAACTGTGGGCGCAGTTCTTCGCGAGTGATCTTGCCATCGCCGTTTTTGTCGAGTTTCTTCAGCGCCTTCGCGGCGTTCTCGATTTCGTCGGCCGACAGCTCGCCGTCGCGATTGGCGTCCAACACCGCGATGATCGGATTGAACCCGAAGGCCGGCGGGCCGCCGGGACGTCCGAATCCGGGACGGCCGCCCGGTCGCTCTCCGGGACGTGCCGGGCGCCCTTCCGGCCGCTCGCGGCGAGCATCCGGCCGCCGGACCGGCGCCTGAGCCTTCGCCACGGGCAGGTCACCGAAAGCGATCGTCGCCAATCCCGCCGCCACGATTGTCGCAATGCGTTTCATCGGAAACTCCTCCAAACACTTCGAACCACTCTTTCTCCGGTTGACGATCTGTCCAATACAGACGTCGTTGTGATTGCACGCACAGACTCGCTGACGTCCTGCGATCGGTGCCGCGCCATGTCGGCGAATAAACCCGTTTGCCCGGTGCGGGTGTCGCGAGGAACGTCCGATTCCGACCGGTTTCGTTCGACGGACGACCTTGGGAGTGCCGC
>RFHO01000404.1 GCA_003696385.1 Planctomycetota bacterium
AAGAAGCTGGGCACGATGCAGCGGGCCAGTCCGCTGTACGTGGACGGTCACATCTACACCAGCACGGCCAACGGCCGCTGGTACATTCTCAAACCCAACGGCAACAGTGTGGACATCGTCCACCGGATGCGGCTGAACGGAGAAGAAGTTCACGGTTCGCCGATCGTCTCCCACGGCCGGCTGTACGTGCCGACCACCGGAGCGCTGTACTGCATCGGCAAGCCCGACCACAAGCCGCAGGCCGATCCGCGGCCCGAGCCGCCGAAGGAATCGCCTGTGGAAGACGATCCGACGCCGACGCACGTGCAGGTCGTGCCCGTCGAATCGCTGCTCCGCAGCGGCGAGAAGGCGCAATCGCAGCGGTTTCTTGTCCGCCTTTACAATGCCAAGGGCCAATACCTGCGGACGGTGGATTCGTCCGAGGTCAAGTTCAGCATCGACGGGCCGGGCGAAATCGACGCGAGCGGAAAGTACGCGGCTCCGAAAGAGCCCGTCCACGCCGCGGTGTACGTGACCGCGCGGGTCGGTGAGCTGACCGGGCAGGCCCGCATCCGCGTCGTGCCGGAGCTGCCGTGGGAATTCACGTTCGACGACGGCGAAGTGCCGATCACCTGGGTTGGAGCCCGCTATCGCCACATCGTGATCGACTTCGACCTGTTCCAGAAGCTGACGGCGGCCAATCCCATGGCCGGGCAGCTCTACATCTTTCTGATGTCCGAATTCATCAACAGCGGTCGCCAAACGCTGAAGTACGACATCAGCACGCCCGCGCAAAAACGAACGCAGCTTCTGCGGTTCGTCGATCTGGAGGATTCCGTCAAAACGCTGGACGACGCGAAAAAGGCGACCGGGCCGGCGCTGGACCTGTTGAAGCAGGAGGGCGTGCTGAAAAACTGGGAGTGGAGTTTGCCGAAGGACGCTCCGGAGAACGAATACGCCTTGACCGTGCAGCGGGGCGACCGAGGTGTCACCGGCAACGGCGTGATGGTGAAGATCACCACGATCCCCAAAGGCACACGCAGCCAGGCGTGGATGGGTCACACGCACTTCCACGACTACACGATCGAAGCGGACGTGATGGGGGCCGAAAAGCACGGCAAGCTGCCGGACATCGGTCTGATCGGCCAGCGGTACACCATCGACCTGATGGGGGCCAGCCAACAGCTTCAGATCCGCACTTGGCCGCCGCAGTTGCGGATGGCCAAGACCGTTCCCTTCCAATGGAAGGCGAACACATGGTACCGGTTGAAAATGCGCTGCTCCGTCGAGGACGGCAAGGCGGTCCTGCGGGGCAAGGCGTGGGTGCGGGGAACGCCCGAACCGAAGGAATGGCTGGTCGAGGCGGTCGACGAAAGCCCGAACGTGCAGGGCAGCCCCGGCCTGTACGGCAATGCCAAGGATGCGGAGATCTTCTACGACAACATCCGGGTTTACTACAACGATTGACCGGCGTGCGGAACTGCGGTGCCGGGGCCACGGTCGGCGGGACGCTCACCGCAGCGGCCGCGACCGCCGGTGGCCGGTGTCGGGTCCACGACCGGACGGGCGACGATCAGCAGGTGCGAAGGAGACGATAATGAAACGCAACACGTGGTGTCTGTGGGTGGCGGGGATGGCCGTTCTTGCCGTGACGTGGGGGACTCGGGCGGAGGAACGTTCGTCGCCGCCGGATCCGACGGCCGAGGCGCTGGCCGAAATCGCCAAGATGAAGGTCCGCCCGCACGACTGGCCGCAGTGGTTCGGCTGGAGTCACAAGAACAACACGCCCGCCGGATCGAACGTGCCGACCGATTTCAGTCCGGACGGCAAGCACATCAAGTGGAAGGCTGCGCTGGGATCGCAGACTTACGGCAACCCCGTCGTGGCCAATGGCAAGGTGTATGTGGGGACGAACAACGGTGCCGGCTATGTGAAGCGGTTCCCGCCTTCGGTCGACCTGGGGTGCCTGTTGTGTTTCGATGAGAAGACGGGCAAGTTCCTCTGGCAGCATTCCAACCCGAAACTGCCCACCGGCCGCGTGCACGACTGGCCGTTGCAGGGCGTCTGCGCCGCTCCGTACGTGGAAGGCGATCGGCTGTGGTACGTGAGCAACCGCGGCGAAGTGGTGTGTCTGGACACCGAAGGGTTCTATGACGGCGAGAACGATGGACCGTACGTCACCGAAGAAAACGAGAACAAGGACGAAGCGGACGTCGTCTGGAAGTTCGACATGATGGGCGAACTGGGCGTCTCGCAGCACAACATGTGCAGTTGCTCGGTGACCTGCTTCGGCGACATCCTGCTGGTCAACACGTCCAACGGCGTGGACGAGTCGCACATCAACATTCCTTCGCCCAACGCGCCCAGCTTCATCGGCCTGGATCGCAACACGGGCAAGCTGATCTGGCAGGACAACTCCCCAGGGAAGAACATCCTGCACGGCCAGTGGTCTTCCCCGGCGGTGGGGATTCTGGGCGGCCGGCCGCAGGTGCTGTTTGCCGGCGGAGACGGTTGGCTGTACAGCTTCGATCCGCGGGGTGATGGCAAGGGCGGTTCGAAGCTGTGGTGGAAGTTCGACTGCAATCCGAAGACGTCCAAGTGGATTCTGGGTGGCCGCGGTACGCGGAACAACATCATCGCGACGCCGGTGATCTATGACGGCATGGTGTATGTGGCCGTCGGACAGGATCCGGAGCACGGTGAGGGCATCGGGCATCTGTGGTGCATCGACCCGACCAAGAGCGGCGACGTGAGCCCGGAACTGGCCGTCGACGCCAACGGCAAGCCGATCCCGCACCGGCGGATCCAGGCCGTCGATCCGGAGAAGGGCGAAAAGGCGATCCCCAATCCAAATTCGGCGATGATCTGGCACTACAGTACCTACGACATCAACAAGGACGGCAAGATCGATTTCGAAGAGACGATGCACCGGTCCTGCGGTACGGTGGCCATCAAGAACGATCTGCTGTTCATTTCGGACTTCAGTGGTCTGTTCCATTGTCTGAATGCGCGGACGGGCGTGCCCTATTGGACGTACGACATGTTCGCCGCGGCCTGGGGTTCGCCGCTGATCGTCGACAACAAGGTGTTCATCGGCGACGAAGACGGCGACATCGCGATCTTCGAGCTTTCGCCGAAGCAGAAGTTGATCGCCGAGATCAACATGAACAACGCCGTTTACACCACGCCGATCTACGCCAACGGCGTGCTGTACATTGCCAACAAGTCGACCCTGTTTGCGATCGCGCCGGAAGGCAAGTGATCGATGGCCTTCGGGCGTTCGGCCGACGGCGACACGGATGGACAGCCGACGTCCCAGCCGTCGGTGGTCGAACGGCCGGTTGCATTTCCCCGCTCGTTCCGTTGCGTGGATGAGCGGGGTTTTTCTTGCCATGTGGGCGTGCCGCTGCGGGCGCGGCGCTTCCCGCGGATGTCGGTCTGGTGAGCGGATGTCGATCTGGTGAGAGGACAGCGATGGCCAATCGGTACTGTGTCTCGTGCGTCGTGTGGTTGGTCGTGGTTGCGTGGGCATGCGGCGCGGGCGTCGCCCAGGAGACGCTCCGCACACCTCCGGATCCTTCGGTGGACGTTCTGCACATCCGGCTCGATCTGGACGTTTCGCTGAAACACCGCCGGATTGCCGGCCACGCAGTGCTCGATTTCGCGCTCCGCCGGCCGCTGCGCGTCGTGCGTTTCGACGCGGTCGATCATCAGGTGCGTTCGGTGACGGTAGTTCCGCTGGACGATCAGCCGATAGCCACATTCCGCCACGCCAACACGGGACGGGCGATCGAGCTGGAATTCGAGCGACCGCTGGCGCCGGGGCGGCGCTGGCGCGTGGACATCGAATATGCGGTGGAGAACCCCCCGGCGGGGCTGTATTTCTTCGGGCCGACCGAACAGGAACCGGACGTGCCCTGGATGGTGTGGAGTCAGGGCGAGCCGCAGGACAACCGCTACTGGTTTCCCTGCGTGGACCACCCGATCGAGAAACAGACGACGGAGCTGATCGCCGTGGTCGACGGCGACTTCGA
>RFHO01000405.1 GCA_003696385.1 Planctomycetota bacterium
GCAGAACCAACGGTTCGCAAACACAGTGGTCCCCTGCGGCGGTGCGCCCCGTCCCGCGCTGTCGGCCCTTCCCCGACACGTCGCCAACCCAGCCGTCGCCATCGAAGATCGCAGCACGGAGGAAGCCATGCCCCGGTCCGTTTCGGCCGCCGTCGATCGCGGCGACAGTTCGATCTATCGTGTGCAGACCGTCGGCGAAGGTCCCCCCGGACGGCTGCCGTTGGATGAACGGATGCTGCGTGAGAGCCCCAGTGGCGATCTGTTCGGCATGACGCAGGCAGCCGGCATGGGGTGGGATCCGGCCAAACTGCTCCGCGATCAGGTGCTGATCCTCGGCACCAAGGGCGGAATCCGCGACGCGGACGGGCGGCCGATCGCTCTGGGCTATCACACCGGGCACTGGGAAATCGGCGCACTGATGACCACGGCCGCCCGCGAACTGGATGCGCTGCGGCTGCTGCCGTTCGCGGCCTTCGTCAGCGACCCGTGCGATGGCCGCTCGCAGGGCACCCCGGCCATGATGGACAGTCTGGCCTACCGGAACGATGCCGCCGTCGTGCTGAAACGCCTCATCCGTTCGCTGCCGCTGCGGAAAGCCGTCATCGGCGTGGCCACCTGCGACAAGGGTTTGCCGGCGATGATGATGGCGCTGGCCGAGCAACACACGCTGGCGGTGGCCGTCGTTCCCGGCGGCGTGACCCTGCCCGCCCGCGACGCCGAGGATGCCGGCAAGGTCCAAGCCATCGGAGCCCGTTTTGCTCACGGCGAAATCACACTGGAGTACGCGGCCGAAATGGGCTGCCGAGCCTGCGGCAGTCCCGGCGGCGGCTGTCAGTTCCTCGGTACGGCCGCCACTTCGCAAGTCGTCGCGGAGGCCATCGGACTGGCACCGCTGCACTCCGCGCTGGCCCCATCCGGCCAGCCGGCATGGCACGATGCGGCGCGCCGCGCCGCTCACTGCGTGGCCGAGCAGCGCCGCCGCGGAATCACCGCCAGACAGATCCTCACACCTCGGGCGATCGAAAACGCCATGGCGGTCCATGCCGCGTTCGGAGGCTCCACGAACCTCCTGCTGCACATCCCCGCCATCGCCTTCGCCGCCGGACTGTCGCGTCCCACCGTGGATGACTGGGAGCGGATCAACCGGGCCATTCCGCGCCTGGTGGACGTCCTGCCCAACGGCCCGCAGGGCCATCCGACCGTCCGTGCGTTCCTCGCCGGGGGCGTCCCCGAAGTCATGCTGCATCTGCGCAGCCTGGGACTGATCCACGGCGAATGCCTCACCTGTTCCGGTCACACGTGGGACGAACTTCTCGACTGGTGGCAGGGAAGCGAACGGCGGGCGCGCTTCCGTGAGCTGCTCGCCGAACGCGACGGCATCTCACCCGATGAAGTGATCTATTCACCCGACGCCGCCGCCGCGGCAGGCCTGACCAGCACGGTGTGTTTCCCCCGCGGAAACGTGGCCCCCGAGGGGTCCGTCATCAAGAGCACGGCGATCGACCCCAGCGTCGTGGACGCGGACGGCGTGTACCGCAAACTGGGCCGCGCACGGGTTTTCGTTCGAGAACGCGACGCCGTCGCCGCCATCAAGGGCCAGATCGAACCGGCGGTCCGCGCCGGGGACGTCGTCGTGCTGGCCGGCCGCGGCCCGATGGGGGCCGGCATGGAAGAAACCTATCAGATCACGTCGGCCCTGCGCTACCTCGAATTCGGCAAACACGTCGCCGTGGTCACCGACGCCCGCTTCTCCGGCGTCTCGACGGGAGCGTGCATCGGCCACGTGGGCCCGGAGGCACTGGCCGGTGGCCCCATCGGCAAGCTGCGCGACGGCGACTGGATCCGCATCGAGATCGACCGGCGGAAACTCCAAGGCCGCGTCGATTTCGTCGGCGAACACGGGCCGATTCTCACTCCCGAACAGGGTGCAACCGTGCTTGCACGGCGCCCGCCCCATCCCGACCTGGCACCCGACCCACAGCTCCCGCCGGACACCCGACTCTGGGCCGCTTTGCAGCAGGTCGGCGGCGGAACCTGGGGAGGCTGCGTGTACGACCCCGACGCCATCATTGAAGCGCTGCGGCGCGGCCTGCAAAAAGAAAACCGCTAGTCGCCGCATGAGGCGACCAGCGGTTCGGCTTCCTCCGGCTTGCCGCGGGCACCGCCCGTCACGCCGCCCCGACAAGGCGCCGTGCTCTCACGACTCCACCTGCCGCGTCCGCCGACGCCGACGCCGACGCCGCGACGGCTCGACCGACGGCCAGGTCACTTCCTGATCCGGATTGGCCGACAGGTACAGCCGGACCAGGGAGGCCACCGAGCGAAGCTGCAGCTTCCGCAAGCCGCTGGCCCGGTGCTTTTCCACGGTCTTTTCGCTGATCGCCAGGTTCTCGGCGATCATCCGGTTCGGCAGTCCGGAAGCGACCAGCTCCAGCACCTGATTCTCGCGGCGCGACAATCGGCTGAGGTGCTCCCGAGCCTTCGCCGCACGCTCCAACCGGGCCTCGTGACGCTTGCGAGCGGTGATGTCCTCGAACAGGAACAGGTGTCCGATCCGCTGCCCCTGATCATCGGTGATGGGCACGGCCAGTTGACGCACGATCTTGCCATTGCCCAACTCGAATTCGACCTCCGGTCGCTCGTCGACCAGCAGAAACTCATGGTTCTCCGGCAGAGCGTACTGGCCGGCTCCCTCCTGGCCGTCTTCACCCGGAGCCTTTCGCTCGAAGGACAAGCGGCTTTCGCACAGGATTCGTACTTCGTTCAGCGGGATCCGCAGCGCCATCAGTTTTTCCTGGACGCTCTGCAGACTCCAGATCTCCGCGAACCGCCGCGTCACATACAACACCCGCTGCGCGTCCAGATCCGCCGCCAGGAATGCCAGCGGCGCAGATTCGGTGATCGCCCGCAGCAACGCTTCATTCCGCCGCAACGCCTGTTGCGCCTCGGCCAGTTTCTTCTGAGCCTCTCGCTCCTGCAGCACGCGTTGAACGATTCGCGGCGCCTCTTCGAACACTTCGGGGCTCTTGACGATGTAGTCCGCCGCCCCCTCCTTCAACGCATCGCGGGCATCCTTTTGTGTCCCGTGGGCCGTCAGCACGATCACCGGGATGTCGTGTTCCTTCGCCAACGACAGCACAGCCGTTCCCCGGCCGTCCGGCAGGACCAGGTCGACCAGCGCCACGTCCGGCTTTTCCCGGGCCATCGCGGCCAACCCCTCCGCCAGCGTCCCAACCACCCGCAACTCGCCGGCGTGCCCGGCGTCCTCGAAGCTCCGCTGGAGCAGCGCTGCATGGCCGGGATCGTCTTCTACCAACAAGACCTTGATCGCCTCGGTGCTCATCCTTTCTTTCCTTCCTTCAGTCATATCTTGCGATCCGCATTCTTCGCCGGCCCCCGTGTGACCGGCACAAATACCTCCACTCGACTCCCGTCGTGCGGCGACGTCATCACCCGCACCCGGCCGCAGCGTTGCTTTCCAACGGCCACTCACCCTGATGTGCAGTCGTTCCCAGTGGGTGAATGTACTCAGCCGAAATCCCCGATATCCGAACGACCGCGGCGCCAATATTTCTGCACACCGCGTGTCGGAATCGTCCGGCCATAGCGCCCGAACCCACCCCTGCGGCCATAGCACGGATTATAGGCTTCAGATGTTCTCCGGCAAACCACCGCAATCATTTTTCGCCATCGATTAGGGAAACCCCTCATTCCAGCACCGCACAATTGTGGGAAACACGCCGGCTCCCGCGCCGTCGGATTCCCAACGCTGGACCATCACACCGTCTCTTGCTGACCGCCGATCCCCGAAAAAAAAGTGCAGTAGGGACGAGAACCATCCAACCGAGCGACGTACACACAGGCTTCCCGCAGGTGGTAGTCCCCCCACATCGTCGCTTCGCCGTGAGGAATCTCGTGCCCCTCGGGAACGTGGTCCCAGCCCCGAGGCCGATGGTACAACGCATGCAGCAGCAGGCCTTCATGGTCAGGAGACGTCGACAAATAGGGTTCCTGAAGCAATCGGCCGAGGATGGTCAGACCGGCCTGAAAGAACAGACGCCCCCCTTGTCCGGCCTCCGTGGGTTCGTCGTTCGCCGAATACTCGCGCAACCAGACGCCGAACCGCATCAGTCCCTGAGCCGCGATCGCCGCCGCCGAGCTGTCCACCGGCTCAAATTCGTTGAACGGATCCGCCGGGCGATCCAGATACGCCCCGAGCTGCACCAGGCCGGGCGCAGCGGTGTCCCAGTACGGGATCCCATCGGTGGGTGTATTCTCCAAGTAGTAGTTGCAAACGACGTCCGCAGCTCGCCGCAGCCGCCCCTCGATTTCCCGCCGTCCCCCGAGTCCGTCCAGCTCGTCGTCGGGAACCCGGCTCAGGAATTCCAGCAGCTCGGCAAATCCCAGGATCGCCCAAGCCAACCCACGCGTCCAGGTGGAAAACGGTGAGAACCCCTGCTGAGTGCTCGGACAACGGTAGCGGCCGTCCCGGACATTGAAGATGCTCTCGTGCGCCACCCGTCCCGGCTCGTCGTAGATGTCCCGTCCCTCACCGTAGAACACGTTGTAACGGGCGGTCACCGTGGCGTGCTGCACCAGTCGTTCCAGCAGACAGATCGGATCGTCGTTCTCTCCGTGTGGAGTGTGTCCCAGTCGGTAGGCCAGGGCCAGTACCCGAAGGGTCCGCAAAGTGTCGATGAAAAGCGAATGCGGACCATTGAACGAATGGATGAACCCCATTCCGTCGGCCGTGGTGGTCCAGCGCATCGCCTGGACAGACGCCGAACACTTGACGGCAAATTCGTACAGATCCCGCTCTGCGGCCGAGACACTCACTCGCCCCTCGTTGACCAATCGCAGCAGATTGCCGAAGGAACTGACCGTATTGAACCCGTGGTCGTGCACGCCGAAGTGCGTGACGGCTTCCGGCCCGTACCGCAATGCCGCTTCGCGCCCGGCGTGCCAGAATGCCTCATCGTCGGTCGCGTCGAACTGCAGCAACAACGAACCGATGTAAAAGCCGCCTGTCCAGTCCGTCCAAGGCTGCGGACGATAACGGCCGTTTTCGGTGAACACCGGCACGCCGTCATCGAACCGGATGCGCTGCGCCATCGCCCGCAGCTTGCCCGCCGAAAGATTCCACATTCGATCCATCGCCGGCCGCAGGGCTTCCGCCGTCAGCTCGAAATCCACCTGTAACACCATCGTGCTCCTTTCCGTCGCTGCACAACCGATGCGGGCACGTTGCACCGTCGTGGTGCAGGGTTGATTCTGGAACAGCCCGCAGCGATGATCAATGCACGGCGAACGCGTCCCCTTCAATTCCGGCCCCGATACGACGGCCGCAGCAGTGAAGGATCCCACACATGGCCCACGCCTCACAGTCGCGCCGGCCGTGCCACGACCCGCCCGAGCACGTCGGATGCCGCGCGTCACGCCGAGCCGGCATCGTTCCGGGGCTCCTGTTGGCGTCCGCGATCGCCGTGCCGGTGCTGGCGGGTCCGAAAGCGGCGACCGCCGCGGTCATCGAGGGGGAAATCTTTTCGGCCACCGCCGAGTCGATCGCCATCCGCGTCGGAAAGTCCCCGGTGATCCGCCGCTATCGCATCCTGTTCGACGTCCCGATCCGTTTCGAAGGCCGACGAGCCTCACGCGCGCGGCTGGTCAAAGGCCACTACGCGCGGCTGTTCCTGACTCCCGATGGAGTCGTCGAACGGATCTACGTCTTCAAGTCGCGTGAATCGATGCAGCGGGACGGCCCGGTGACCGCGGCGCCTCGGCCCCGTACGACCGTTGCAGGAGTTCCGATCATCCCCGATCGGCCCCGCGTTCCCGTCGTTCCTCCTCCGCCGCGGCCACCTGTCGCCAAACCGCCGGTCGCATCGGCATCCCCGGTGCCGAAGGCCGCTTCCAATCCGTCCCCGCGCAGCGCAGGCACGCGTCCCGTTCCACCATCGGACACCACCGCAGCGGCCGTGGACGTCGTCACATATCGGCCGAACTGGCCGCAGTTCCGCGGACCGGACCGCGCCAACCGGTCCACCGATCGTGGACTGCTGGAACGCTGGCCGGCAGACGGACCGCGGGTTTTCTGGGTCGCTCGCGGGCTTGGAGAAGGCTATTCCTCCGTGTCGACCGACGGTCGCGTTCTGCTGACGATGGGCAACCTCGAGGATCACGAAGCGGTCATCGCGCTGGACTTTGAAACCGGTCGCCGGTTGTGGACCTACCGCAACGGCCCCGCCTACCGAAACGGTCAGGGCAATGGACCGCGGAGCACGCCAACGATCGACGGCGACCGGCTGTATGCGCTGGGAGCCAGCGGCGACTTGAGTTGTGCCGAGCTTGCAACCGGCCGCGTGCTGTGGCGACGAAACATTCTGCGCGATTTCGGCGGACGCAACATCACCTGGGGCATCAGCGAATCGGTGCTGATCGATGGAGACCGGTTGATCTGTACGCCCGGCGGCAACCGGGCTACGGTCGTCGCACTGGACAAAAACACGGGCGAGACGCTGTGGACGTGCCAGGTCACCGGTCGGCCCCAGGCGTCGTACGCGTCTCCGATCGTGATCACCGTGGGCGCCGTCCGCCAGTACGTCGTTTTCACCAGCAAGAACGTCGTGGGGATCGAAGCGGAAACCGGACGCGAATTGTGGGCCAATGGGTCGTCGGCCAATTCCACGGCCAACTGCTCCACGCCGGTCTTCGAAGACGGCCTGCTGTTCAGCGCCTCCGGATACGGAACCGGCGGAGCCTGTCTGCGGCTGGCCCCCGGCCCGAACGGTACGATCGCTCGCGAGCTGTACACGACCAAGGAGATGAAAAACCACCACGGCGGGATGGTCGTCGTCGACGGCTACCTGTACGGCTCCTCCGACCCGGGAATCCTGACCTGCATCGAACTGCGGACGGGACGCGTGATGTGGAAAAACCGTTCGGTCGGCAAAGGCTCGGTCACCTACGCCGACGGCCACATCTATCTGCGAAGCGAACGGGGACCGGTCGCCCTGGTCCGTGCCACACCGAACGGATACGAAGAACACGGCCGCTTCGCGCAGCCGCAGCGCAGCAACCGGCCGGCCTGGCCACATCCCGTCGTCACCGGCGGCCGCCTGTTCCTGCGGGACATGGACATTCTGCTCTGCTACGACCTGCGGCCCGAATTCCAGTGAATCGCCACGCCGCCAGGCAGTCATCGAGGAAAAGACCGCGGTCCGAGCGCGGCGGCAGTCACCGCCAACGAACCTCTCCACCTACCGAACCGGTCACTCGGTCGCCCTCGATCACCAAACGCGTTCGGTCCGCGCCGACAACCGACTCCGGCGCAATAAAACTGGCCTGCCCGTGTGCAACGAGCAGGCCACGCGTGCCAGGAGTGAGGAATGAGACCGGTGAAAGAACTTCCGTGGCACGCGACAATGAATGCGAACCACCGCGAAACGGTTCGCCGATCCGTCGCCGGAGCGTGCAATCGGATCGACGACCATCGATGCAATGATGCTGGTGATATCGTTTCGCCCGCCGCAATGCAAGCGAACGGCCGCAACCTCATTCGCCGGAGTGCGATTTTTCGCGGTCCGCCAGATACACCTTCACGGGGCCCGGCGGCGTCCAATGGAGGCTCTGCTCGGTCAGCCCGGCCCGGCGCGCGTATTCCCGGTCGTCCCACTGTTCGCGGATCTTGCGACAGGCTTCCCGAATCTGTTCGGGAGTCGGTTCGTAGCGCATCGCAGACTCCTCTCCGTGAGCAGCCAATTGCAGTGGGCCATCCATCACGAACCCTCCCCCGCATCTGCCGTGCCGCCCCGCCGCCGATTCACAAGGCATTGAACTGCCGAAAGTTCCGTCAATCCCCTGTCGCGAACGCGAACGCCCAACGGCCCGAATGTGGAGCGATTCGCAACACAGCGGAGCAAACCACAACACCCCGTCGACACATCCAACGCATCGGCCGGGCCGGGAACTCTGTCAAGTCGAAACAGGCGACTCTGGCAAGATTCCGGCCGAATGGCACTCGCAACGAACCTACAATCCATTGATCCGCGCCAACACGGTCGGTGAGGCACGCCGCCGACGAACCGAGACCGGTGACTACCTCGTTGGATGGATCTTCCGCGGTGATGGCCCTCGTTCGCACCGCGGACGTGGGCCGATGGCGTGCGTGTTTCTCCCACACGGACGGACTCCGCGGCCATGGCGGGCGCGGTGCGCCGGTCGAATCGGATCGTGCCTTACCGGTCGAACGACGGACGGCGATCGGCCCCGGAACGCAACACCGATGAATGGACAGCACAGCGTCCCTTCCCCCGGGAACACGCCCTGGCACGGCCCTTTGAGTTCGCGGCGACAAACGATCCGCGCGCTCGCCGAAGCGATTCGCAATCTCGAACAGCCGTCGCATGGCTGGGTCCAGGCGACGGTTTCCACGGGGATTCCGGCATTGGACGCCGTGCTCCCGAACGGCGGATTTCGACCGGGCGGTTGTGTAGAGTGGATCGCGAACGGCCCCGGCTGCGGCGTGTGGTCGCTGGCCCTTCAGGTCGCTCGCCATCTGCCGCCGGGCCCGCTGGTCCTCGTGGACGGGGCGGCGGAATTGTATCCGCCGGCACTGCCGGCACTGGGCATTCCACTGGATCGCACCTGGTTCGTCCGGCCGGAAAACAGCCGTGAGGCGCTGTGGGCCGTCGAACGCGCCCTGCGATGCAGCGGCGTGGCGGCCGTTTTCACGGCTCTTCCCAGCGTCTCGCTGAAGATCATGCGGCGGCTCCAACTGGCGGCGGAACGTGGCGGAACGCTGGGGGTGCTGGTGCGCGACTGGGCGGCGCGACGGACGCTGGGGTTTTCGCATTGCCGGATCCTCGTCGAGCCCAGTCCGGATGCCGCCCGATCCCGTGCTGCCGCGGAACATGGTTGGATGGCGTTTCGTCGAGTGCGGCTGAATGTGGTACGAGCCGGGAATCGCTCGTTCCGCGCCCGGTTGACTGTCGAGCTGGCTCATGCGTTCGATCGCCTGCATATATCTGCCGAATTGGCCGATTCAGCGCCTCAGGCTGGAACACCCTGAATCCCGGGGCCGTGCGATCGTCGTCGTCGCTCTCGATCGCCGCGGGCGTCGCTTCGTGCGAGCATGCTCATCCGAAGCCCGTCGGATCGGAATCGCCCCCGGACAACCCGCGGTCGAAGCGGAAGCCCTCGCCGAAAACGCACAGCGGTCGGGTCGCGTGGCGCGCGGCGCCGTTTTCATAGA